>NZ_JBHYZV010000060.1:0-51525 GCF_042753905.1 Streptomyces sp. NPDC059248
GCCCCCTCCCGTTTCCCGTGTCCCCGGCTGGTCAGGCCGGGGCCCCGTACCCCCGTGTATCCCCCGTTCCCCGTCCCGTCCGTCCGGTTTCCGGCTCAGCCCCTTCCCGGACAGGCGAGTTCCCGATTCCCGGACAGGCCCTCGTCGACCCACCTCCGGCCGTCGGCGACCGAGTCGCCCAGGTAGTACAGCGGCTCCTCGCCCGAGTCCCGGAACACGACCACGAGCATCCGCTCGCCGACGGTCACCTCCTTCGCCGCGTCCTCCGGCAGCACCACGCGCTCCCGCCCCGGCCCCCGGTCCGGCTTGAGATACGTATCGGCGTCGAGGGTGACGGTGAACCGGCCCGCCCCGTCCCTCCGGGCCCCGGAGACCGTGCCCTCGACGATCAGCCGGGCGCAGGCCACCAGTCCGTCCGGGGCGAGTTTGGCGGCGGCGGTGTCCTCCCCGGCCGACCCGGCGCTCTCGTCCTTCATCCCCGCGTTCTCGGGCGCCGAGATCGCGGCGGGATCCGCAACGTAGTACTGGACCAGGGCGGCGGCCCCGAGGACGGACGCCAGGAGGACGAAGGAGGCGGCGAGGGCGATCACCGTCCGGCGGCTCCGCCGGGGTCGGCGGTTCGGGCGGGCCTGGCGGGCCGGGCGGTTCCGTACCGGCCGGAGCGGCGGCGTCTCGGCGTACGCGTGCTCGGGGTCGGGGTCGGGATCCGGGTCGGGGGCCGTAGCGGGGGGCTCGTCCGGCACCCGCGCGGGGGTCTCCTCGTCCGCGAGCGCGCCGCCGATCAGCTTCAGCTGCTCCGCCAGGACCGCCATATCGCGCGCGGCGCGTGCCCCCGCCGCGTCACCCTCCGGTACGGGCTCCCCCATCAGGACCGCCATGAGCGCTTCGGCGTCGGCCCCGGTGTCGTCGTACCTGTCGCGCATCTCACACCACCTCGTCCGTACGCAGCCGCTCCCGCATCGCCTTCGCCGCCGAGTGCAGCCTGCTCTTGACCGTGCCCTCGGGCACCCCCAGCTCACGCGCGATCTGCGGCACGGTCAGGTCCGCGTAGAACCGCAGGACGAGCACCTGCCGCTGCGCGGGCGGCAGGGCGTCGAGACCCTCGGCGACCGCGAGCGCCAGCAGCCGGGACTCCTGGCCGCCCTGGCTCTCCGGGTTCCAGACCTTCAGCGCCGCGAGCCGGGCGGCCGTCCGCTCGAAGCGCCCCCGGGCCCGGTGCCAGTCGGCGGCCAGGTTGGAGGCGACCACCGCGGCCCAGGCGCCCACGTCCCGAGGCGGATCGTCCCCCCGGGCCCGGCGCTCCAGCAGACGCAGCCGGATCTGCTGTACCCCGTCCTGAAGATCGGATCGTGGCACCCCGCCGAGTGCGAGCACCGCACATACCCGGCTGACCTGAGCCGGGGCGAGAGGGTCCACTCCACCGTCCGCGACCGCCAAGGTTTCCTCCCCCAAACCGCGTTTCCCCTGTGACGCGGGGAGCGGCTGAAACGTTCGACCTCCGGTCGGATGCGTTCGGGGGGAGTGTTCGGAGCGTCACACATTCCACCCTTTGGACAATGGACTGGACAAGTCGGCCGTGGGCACACGCATCATGGAGCGGCAGCCCAGAACGTACGCAGAGGAGTATCCGTGAGGGTCGGAATCGTCGGAGCCACCGGTCAGGTCGGCACAGTCATGCGCAGGATCCTGGCCGAGCGGAAGTTCCCGGTGGACGAGTTGCGGCTCTTCGCCTCGGCCCGGTCGGCGGGTTCCACGATCTCCTGGGAGGGCCGGGAGATCACCGTCGAGGACGCGGCGGCCGCGGACTATTCGGGCCTCGACATCGTGCTGTTCTCGGCGGGCGGCGCGACCTCCCGCGCGCTGGCCGAGAAGGTCGCGGGCCAGGGCGCGGTCGTGATCGACAACTCGTCGGCGTGGCGGATGGACCCCGAGGTCCCGCTCGTGGTCTCCGAGGTGAACCCGCACGCGATCAGGAACCGCCCCAAGGGCATCGTCGCCAACCCGAACTGCACCACGATGGCCGCCATGCCGGTCCTCAAGCCGCTGTCGGAGGAGGCGGGGCTGCTGACCCTGGTCGCCACCACGTACCAGGCGGTCTCCGGCTCCGGTGTCGCGGGCGTCGCCGAGCTGGACGGCCAGGTCAAGGCCGTGGCCGGAGAGGCGACGGCGCTCGCCCACGACGGCTCGGCGGTCGCGTTCCCCGAGCCCGGTGTGTACCGGCGGCCGATCGCCTTCAACGTGGTCCCGCTCGCGGGCAACCTCGTCGACGACGGCTCCGCCGAGACGGACGAGGAGCAGAAGCTCCGCAACGAGTCCCGCAAGATCCTCGAACTGCCCGCCCTGAAGGTCTCCGGCACCTGTGTCCGGGTCCCGGTCTTCTCGGGCCACTCCCTCCAGGTCAACCTCGGTTTCGCCCGCCCCCTGGGCGTCGAGCGGGCCCGTGAGCTGCTGGCGGACGCGCCGGGCGTGGAGCTGTCCGAGATCCCGACGCCGCTCCAGGCAGCGGGCCGGGACGCGTCGTACGTGGGCCGGATCCGGGTCGACGAGACCGTCGAGAACGGCCTCGCGCTCTTCCTCTCCAACGACAACCTCCGCAAGGGCGCCGCGCTGAACGCGGTCCAGCTCGCGGAGCTGATCGCGGACGAGCTGTCCGAGAAGAAGTAACCGCCGCCGCGACGGCCGTCCAAGGCCCGAGGCCCCGGGGGTGACCCCGGGGCCTCGGGCTTTTTCCAGGCCGGCAGGTGGAGTGTTCAGGGGCGCCGCGTCCCTGCGGGGTGGGTCAGGCCAAGGTGGTTAGGGGCGCTGGGGGTCCCCCATTGCCGAAGGCATAGGGGGCGGAACTGCGCGCTCAGCCAAGGACGGTCCGCGGTCCGCATCGATACCTCGGTGGCACCGCCGCTCGCGGAGCTTGTCGCGCCTCCGGCGCCCGGAGCCGTACGGCTCCCGTACGCCGTATCCGGTCCGCGGACCGTGGCGGGCTGGTCGCGCAGTTCCTCGCGCCCCTAAACACCTCCACCTGATCGCCCCCGCAGGGACCGTCAGCGACGGATCTCGTAGAGGAAGCAGCCGTATTCGACGGCCCTGATGTGGACCAGGGCGACGGCCGGGTCGGTGAAGGCCTCGTCGAGCGCGGCGTCGAAGCCGCCGTCCGGGGCGGCGGAGAGCTCCAGCAGACGGCCCCCGGCGATCCGGCCCTCCTGGTTGTAGCGGCGCAGGGTCCGCAGGACGCCCGGACGGGCGAACGGGTAGCCGTCGCCGTCGGCCGGGCCGTCGCACCCGTCGGCGTGGATGAAGACCGGTCCCTGTTCGTCGTAGGCGCCGGGCTCCGCCCCCCGCTCGGCGGCCCAGCGGCGCAGCGGGGCGTACGACACCAGGGCGATCCGCTCACCGGGCCGGCTGCGGCGCAGACAGCAGCGCAGGGGTGCGCCGCCCTCGTCGTCGGTGAACGGCCGGCACGGGTGCCCCGCGTCGTCACCGGCGCGCAGGGCGGCGAGGACGCCGGGATCGACGGGCAGCGGCCGGTAGCGCCGTCCGGCGGACGGCGGTTCCGGTACGGAAGTCGCGGAAGTCGCGGCAGGCACGGAAGGCACGGAAGGGGCGCTCACGGCGGTCTCGGGGGTCGTCATGGGATCAGCCTCGCCCGGTCCGCCCCCGGTTTCCGGCGGAATTCGGACAGGGCGTTCGGGTCGTGTGCCCGGCACCCCCGGTGCCGGGCCCGGCGGCGCGCCCGCCCGCCCGGCGGGGAACTCGGCGGCGGTCCGCGACGACCCCGTGGAAGGATGGCCGCAAACACCGCATATACCGAGGAGACACCGCGTGCCTGGCACCAATCTGACCCGCGAGGAGGCGCAGCAGCGGGCGCGCCTGCTCACGACTCACGCGTACGAGATCGAGCTCGACCTGAGCGGCGCCCAGGAGGGCGGCCTGTACCGCTCCGTGACGACCGTCCGGTTCGACTGTGCCGAGGCGAACGCCCACAGCTTCATCGACCTGGTGGCCCCGGCCGTGCACGAGGTCGTCCTCAACGGCAAGTCGCTCGACGTCGCGCAGGTCTTCCGGGACGCGCGGATCGAGCTGAACCATCTGCACGAGGGCCCGAACGAGCTGAAGGTCGTCGCCGACTGCTCGTACACGAACACCGGTGAGGGGCTTCACCGCTTCGTGGACCCGGTGGACGAGCAGGCTTATCTGTACACCCAGTTCGAGGTGCCGGACGCCCGCCGGGTCTTCGCCAGCTTCGAGCAGCCCGACCTGAAGGCGACGTTCCAGTTCACCGTGAAGGCCCCGGAGGGCTGGACCGTGATCTCGAACTCGCCGACGCCGGAGCCGGTGGACAACCTGTGGCGGTTCGAGCCGACGCCGCGGATCTCGACGTACATCACGGCCCTGATCGCCGGTCCCTATCACGCGGTGCACAGCTCCTGGGAGAAGGACGGCAGGACCGTACCGCTGGGGCTCTACTGCCGGCCGTCGCTGGCGGAGTTCCTGGACGCGGACGCGATCTTCGACGTCACCCGGCAGGGCTTCGACTGGTTCGAGGAGAAGTTCGACTACGCGTACCCGTTCGCCAAGTACGACCAGCTCTTCGTGCCCGAGTTCAACGCGGGCGCGATGGAGAACGCGGGCGCGGTGACCATTCGCGACCAGTACGTCTTCCGGTCCAAGGTGACGGACGCGGCGTACGAGATCCGGGCCGAGACGATTCTGCACGAGCTGGCCCACATGTGGTTCGGCGATCTGGTCACCATGGAGTGGTGGAACGACCTCTGGCTCAACGAGTCGTTCGCCACCTACACCTCGATCGCCTGCCAGGCGGCGGCCCCGGGCTCGCGCTGGCCGCACTCGTGGACCACGTTCGCGAACTCGATGAAGACCTGGGCGTACCGTCAGGACCAGCTCCCGTCGACGCACCCGATCATGGCCGAGATCCGGGACCTGGACGACGTCCTGGTGAACTTCGACGGCATCACCTACGCCAAGGGCGCCTCCGTCCTGAAGCAGCTGGTGGCGTATGTCGGCGAGGACGCGTTCTTCACCGGGGTGCAGGCGTACTTCAAGGCCCACGCCTTCGGCAACACCCGGCTGAGCGATCTGCTGGGCGCGCTGGAGAAGACCTCGGGGCGCGATCTGCGGGTCTGGTCGGAGAAGTGGCTGGAGACGGCGGGCATCAACATCCTGCGCCCGGAGCTGGCGACCACCGCCGACGGTGTGATCACCTCCTTCGCCGTCCGCCAGGAGGCCCCGGCCCTGCCCGCCGGGGCGAAGGGCGAGCCGACGCTCCGCCCGCACCGGATCGCGGTCGGCTTCTACGACCTCGACGACAGCGGCCGGCTGGTGCGCACCGAGCGGATCGAGCTGGACGTCGAGGCCGTCGAGCTGACTCCCGTACCGCTGCCGGAGGGCACCCGGCGGCCCGCGGTGATCCTGCTCAACGACGACGACCTGTCGTACGCCAAGGTCCGGCTGGACGAGGAGTCCCTGCGGGTCGTCACCGAGCATCTGGGCGACTTCGCCGAGTCGCTGCCGCGCGCCCTGTGCTGGGCGTCGGCGTGGGACATGACCCGCGACGGCGAGCTGGCCACCCGGGACTACGCGGCGCTGGTGCTCTCCGGTATCGGCAAGGAGACCGACATCGGCGTGGTGCAGTCGCTGCACCGGCAGGTGAAGCTGGCGATCGACCTGTACGCGTCCCCCGCGACCCGCGAGGACCTGCTGCACACCTGGGCCGGGGAGGCGCTGACCCGGCTGCGGACCGCCGAGCCGGGCGGTGACCACCAGCTCGCCTGGGCCAGGGCGTTCGCGGCGGCCGCCAGGACCGACGGGCAGCTGGAGCTGCTGGCCGGGCTGCTGGACGGCAACGCGACCATCGAGGGCCTGGTGGTCGACACCGAGCTGCGGTGGGCGTTCGTGGAGCGGCTCGCGGCCACCGGCCGGGTCGACGAGGCCGGGATCGCCGCGGAGTACGAGCGCGACCGCACCGCCGCGGGCGAGCGGCACGCCGCCACCGCGCGGGCCGCCCGGCCGACCGCCGAGGCCAAGGCCGAGGCGTGGGCGTCCGTGGTCGAGCGCGACGACCTGCCCAACGCCATGCAGGAGGCGGTGATCGGCGGCTTCGTCCAGTCCGATCAGCGCGAGCTGCTGGCGCCGTACACGGAGAAGTTCTTCGCGGCGGTCAAGGGCGTCTGGGAGTCCCGCAGCCACGAGATGGCCCAGCAGGTCGCGATCGGGCTCTACCCGGCCCTCCAGGTGTCGCGGACGACGCTGGACGCGACGGACGCCTGGCTGGAGCGGGCCGAGCCGAACGCGGCGCTGCGGCGGCTGATCTCGGAGTCCCGGTCCGGTGTGGAGCGGGCGCTGCGCGCCCGGGCGGCGGACGAGGCGGCCGCGGCACGCGGCTGATCCGGGGGAATCCGGAGGATCCTGGGGGATCCCGGGGGATCCCGGGGGATCCGGCGGCCGGAACCTTCCGGCCGCCGGGTTCGCCGCACACGATCCGGTGGGTCCGGTACGGGTACGCGTACCGGACCCACGGTCGTGACCAGCAGTAACAGCCTGGGACAAGGGGATATGACGGCGGCATGGCGAAGGGCGTCGGCGGGCGGCCGGACGCCGTCGATCATGTCCGGTACACCCCGGGAAATCCCCGTCGGGTCCGGACCAATCCCTTGGCCGGTACCCGTCTTGCGCCGATCATCCCGATGATCTTCACGGGTTCGGGGAACCCGGGCGTCCGGCCGCCGTACGGCCGGGGCGCGTTCATCGGGCGGAGATTCCGCGCGGGCGTACGCCCCCGGGGGCGGAAATCCTTCTTCGAGCCGTACGGAACACCGTTTTCGGGCATCGAACCCGCACTCCAAGCCCGCACCGGCGTCCACAGACCCCGGAAACACCGGCCGAACTCCAGGTCAGCACGGGCGGAATGAGATCGGCGGCGGATTCCGCTTCGGGCCGCGACAGCCGCGTGGGCGAATCGGCGGCCGCGGTCGGGCCGCGGTCGTCGCCCATCGATTCCCTCTGGCTGAAATTAGTCGCTCGCATGTCCACTGTGCACGGCACCAGCGTCTCGGCCAATCGTCTGCGCTCACATCGCGCCAATCATTGACCGAGCGTCACGAACCGTAAGCGGACGGGGATATGCTTCCGGACCGTCGTCTTATGATCATTCCCGTTCCGATGGTTTGAGGGTGCTGATGGCCCGACAGAAAACGTCGACCGGAAGTCCGCGGAGCACGAAAGCCCCCGCCTCCTGGCTCTGGCTCGTGCCCGTCGTCGTCACCGCCGCGGCGGCCGCGGCGGCCGCGGTCCTGGTCTCCGGGTCGGCCCGCGGCGCCGCGGTCTGGGTCGGCTCCGTCGCCGTCGGCGCCGTCGCGATCGCCGCCCTGGCGGCCGTACGGCAGGGCCGCCGGGCCGACGCGCTCGCCGCCCTGCTCGCGGAGCGCGAGGCCGAGATCGCCCGCGACCAGGAGATGTCCCGCCGGCTCACGACCGAACTGCTGCCCACGATGCTGGCCAGGGTCCAGCGGGGCGAGTACCCCGAGGACATGCTGCGTACGGTCGATCTCCCGCCCATGCACCGGTCCGTGCTCGCCGCCTCCCTCGACGCCCTGAGCACCGAGGAGGACCTCCGCGAATCCGCCCAGCGGGCCTTCGTCAACATCGCCCGCCGGGTGCAGGCGATCATCCACCAGCAGGCGCTCGAACTGCGCGAGATGGAGGACCGGCACGGCAACAGCCCGGCCGTCTTCGGGGATCTGCTCCGGATCGACCACGCCACGGCGCTCGTCGGCCGGCTCGCCGACTCCATCGCCGTACTCGGCGGCGCCCGGCCGGGCCGCCAGTGGAGCCGGGCCGTACCGCTGTACAGCGTGCTGCGCGGCGCGATGTCCCGGATCCTCGACTACCAGCGGGTCGAACTGCACTCGGTCTCCGAGGTCGCCGTCGTCGGCCCCGCCGTCGAGCCGCTCATCCACGCCATCGCCGAACTCCTCGACAACGCCACCCGCTACTCGCCCCCGCAGACCCGGGTCCATCTCACCGCCGTCGACGTCAACTCGGGCATCGCCGTCGAGATCGAGGACGGCGGCGTGGCGATGAGCGAGGAGGCCAGGCTGCGCGCCGAGCGGATGCTGCGCGAGGCGCAGGAGGGCATCGACCTCAACGACCTCGGCGAGACCCCGCGGCTGGGCCTCGCGGTGGTCGGCAGGCTCTCCCGTACGTACGGCTTCCAGGTGTCGCTGCGGTCGTCGGCCTACGGCGGGGTGCGCGCCGTACTCGTCGTACCGAAGAAGCTGATCACCACCGCCGCGAAGGCGACCGGCCTCGCCCACGGCATCGGCACCGCGTCCGGGCCGCGGCCGAACCCGGCCGCGATCGCCGCGAGCCGGGCCGGGGCCGCGAGCGGCGCCCGGAGGGCCGGCGGGCCCTCCGCCGCCCCGTCGGCGCCACCGGCGCCCCCCGGGGCCGCCGTGCCCGCCCCGGCGGCCATGGGGGCCGGACCCGACGACGACGTCCCGCTCGTCACCGAGCGGACCCCGGGCGGACTGCCCCAGCGGCGCCGCAAGGCACCCGCCCCGGACCTCACCGCCCCGGTCGCGGCGGCACCCCGGTCCGAGCAGCCGAAGGAGGCGCCCCAGGTCCAACCCGGAATCTGGCTCGCGGCGTTCCACAGCGGCCTCGCCGGTGAAGACCCTCAGACGAACAAGGGGAGTACGCAGCCATGATGCAGCAGCAGTACCGGACCAACATGGACTGGATGCTCAAAGACCTGGCCGAAGGCGTACCGCAGACGAGAAATGTCGTCGTGCTCTCCGCCGACGGGCTGCGCATCGCGCAGCACGGCTCCGACGACGACACCGCCGACCGGCTGGCCGCCGCCTGTGCCGGACTCCAGAGCCTGGCGAGCGCCGTCGCCTCCGAACTGCCGGGCAGCGACGGCCGGATGCGGCTGGTCGTGATCGAGATGGACGGCGGCTTCTTCTATCTGATGGCCGCGGGCGCGGGCGCCTTCCTCGCCGTACTCGCCGACGAGGGCGTCGACGCCGGACTCATGGGCCAGCGGATGCGCGATCTCGTCCTGCGCATCGGCGAGCACCTCAGCGCCCCACCGCGACAGGATCGGCAGTCCGCGTGAGCCGACCGGGAGACTGGGAGGGCAGCAATCCGGAACGCCTCTACGTCATCACCGGCGGCCGGAGCGGCTCACAGGTCCCGGCCACCCTCGACCTGGTCACCCTGATCGTGGCCAGGTCGGGCCCCCGGCACGGGATGCAGCCCGAGCACGCCGCCATCGTCCGGCTCTGCGGGTCGCCGCTGTCGGTGGCGGAGATCTCCGCCTATCTGGGCCTCCCGGTGAGTGTGGTGACCGTCCTGCTCGGCGACCTCCTGGTCGACGAGCAGGTCACGGCGCGGGCACCGGTCCGGCGCGCGCCCCTCCCCGACCGAGCTCTGATTGAGGCAGTGATCGATGGACTACAGAAGCTCTGAGCCGGCCGCCGACGGGCCCGCCGCCGACGCGCCGGACGCCAACGCGCCGGGCGCCGTGGGCACGACCACGACCACGACCACGGCCCGGCCCACCGGGCCGCGCGCCGAGGACGTCCTGCCGGACACGGCGACCGCCGCCGTGAAGATCGTCATCGTGGGCGGTTTCGGGGTCGGCAAGACGACCCTCGTCGGCGCGGTGAGCGAGATCCGCCCGCTGACGACCGAGGAGACCATGACCCAGGCGGGCGTCGGCGTGGACGACGTCGCGGGGGTGGAGAGGAAGACCGCCACCACGGTCGCCATGGACTTCGGCCGGATCAGCCTCAACGAGGAACTGGTCCTGTACCTCTTCGGAACCCCCGGCCAGGAACGCTTCTGGTTCCTGTGGCGGGGGCTGTTCGAAGGGGCGCTGGGGGCGGTGGTCCTGGTCGACACCCGGCGGCTGGAGGTCAGCTTCGACGTCATCGGGCGGCTCGAAGAGCGCCGGGTGCCGTTCGTGGTGGCCGTCAACGCCTTCCCCGACGCCCCCGTCCACGCGATGGAGGACATCAGGTCCGCCCTCGATCTGCCCGCTTCGGTGCCGATCGTGGAGTGCGACGCCCGGCTCCGCCGCTCCAGCCGCGATGTGCTGATGGCGCTGATGCGCTATCTCCAGAGCCTCGCGACGGCGGCGGACGCACCGGCGTCCTAGACGGGGGCCCGGCCTAGACCTTCTCCGGTACGGCTCCGGAGGCGGCGGTCCCGGCCGTCGTCTTCGCGGCCGTCGTCTTCGCGGCCGTCGTCTTCGCGGCCGGGCCCTCGGGGGCCGGGGCCTCTGGGGCCGGTCCGGCGGGCGGCACGGGCGGGGCGGCGGCCCCGGAGGCCGGCCGGGGGGCGGGCCGCCACTGGCCGACCAGGGTGGCGCCGAACGCCAGCGTCATACCGAGCAGTTGTACGGGCGTCAGCGCCTCGCCGAGGGCCGCCCAGCCCACCACGGCGGCCGTGATCGGGGAGAGCGGACCGAGCAGGGTCGCCGAGGTCGCCGTGAGCTGCTCGATGCCCCGGAACCAGAGCCAGTACGCCACCGCGGTGTTGACCAGGGCGAGATAGACGTACCCGGCGACGTTCGTCCCGTCGAGAGCGGGCGGGGCGCCCTCCACCGCGAGGGCGACCGGCACGATCAGCAGACCGCCCGCGGTGAGCTGCCAGCCCGTCATCACCAGCGGCCCCACCCCCTCGGGACGGCCCCAGCGCTTGGTGAGCACGGTGCCCGCGGACATCGAGGCGGACGAGGCGAGTCCGGCGATCACGCCGACGGTGTCGAGCCCCGCGCCCGCCTTCAGCACCACCATGCTGACGCCGAAGGACGCGGCGATCGCGGCCAGTGTCGCCCGGGTCGACGCCCGCTCCCCCAGCAGCAGGGCCGAGAGCCCGATCACGAACAGCGGGCCGACCGATCCGGCGACGGCGGCGACCCCGCCCGGCAGCCGGTAGGCGGCGAGGAAGAGCAGCGGGAAGAACGCCCCGATGTTCAGCGCGCCCAGGACCGCCGCCTTCCCCCACCAACTCCCCCGTGGTCTCACCCGGGTCATGGCCATGATCAGCAATCCGGCTGGCAGCGCCCGCACCACGGCCGTGAACAGCGGACGGTCGGGCGGGAGGAGTTCGGTCGTGACGGCATAGGTGGAGCCCCAGGAGATCGGGGCCAACGCGGTGAGGGCGATAACGGCGGCACGGCGCATGACGGGCCTCTCGGACTGCGGGCCGGACGCACAAGGGCATCCGCGCCGACGGTGACTGGCTCAACAGGAAGTAGCTTACCTGTAAGCCACTTAGGCGCAAGAGGCTTTTTAGTCAGTCACTTACTTGAGAAAGACTCACCGCCGGTCGATAATCGCCCCATGGCTTCCCGTATCCCCGCCCCCGCCCCGACGCCCCCCGACGCGGTCGACGCCATCGTCGACCAGTGGGCCGCGTGCCGCCCCGACCTCGACACCGGGCCCATGGCCGCGTACGGGCGGATCTACCGGATCGCCCGCGCGATGGGCGACCGGACGGAGAAGGAGTACGCGCGCTTCGGGATCAGCCGGGGCGAGTTCGACGTCCTCGCGACCCTGCGGCGCGCGGGGCATCCGTACACCCTCTCGCCCCGCGAGCTGTCGGCGACGCTGATGCTCACCACGGGCGGGATGACGGGCCGCCTCGACAAGCTGGAGCGGGCGGAGCTGCTGGTCCGCAGCCCCGACCCGTACGACAGGCGCGGACTGCGGGTGAGCCTCACCGAGCCCGGCCTCCACCTCGTCGACGAGGCGGTGACGGCGGGCCTCGCGGTCCAGCACGAGGCCTTCGCCACGGCTCTCGACGAGACCGAGGCCGCCCAGTTGTCGGCGCTGCTCCGCAAACTCATGGCCGCGCACTGACGACCCGGCCCCGCCCGAAGGCCGCACGGCATGACAGAAGCGGCCCGGGGCGCACACGCCTCGGGCCGCTTCGGCGAAGATCGTTCAACCGGGCACGGTCACCCGGCCGCGGGGATCAGTTCTGCTGCTGCTTCTTCGACTTGTCGAGGATCATCACCAGTGCCGTGATCGCGAGGAAGATCGCGGCCGGGGTGATCACGAACAGTCCCAGCGTCTCGGCGACGCTCAGGCCGGAGCCCGGGTCGTCGCCGTCGTCGCGGGTCAGCGCCAGCGCGGGCGACGACAGGAGCAGCATCATCAGCGTCGTACCGGTCACGACGGTGCCGGTGCGCAGAGCGTTCTTCTTGTCCACGGTCCCCAAAGTAGCGAACCGCCGTCCGGGCCGCGCGCCCGGGGGTGCCGTACGGGGCCGGGAGCGCTGTCAGCCCCCCGCCGAAGGGCCGCCGCCCGCGGTGCCGAGGGCCGTCGGCTCACTCGTCAGCGGCGGCAGGTCCACCAGCGGCGGCTCGCTCGTCAGCGGCGCGGGTCCCGGCATGGGCGGCTCGCTCGTCAGCGGCCCCGGCACCGCGTCGAGCCCCGGGAGGGCGTCCGGGGACCCGGCGCACTCGTCGCACGGGGGCGGCACCGACAGGTCGGCGAGCGCGGAGAGCAGCAGCTGGGCGGCGGACGCGGTCATCGTCGTCACTCCTCGGATGGGGCGTGCGGTTCCGCGGCACGCCTACCCGGCGACCGTGTTTCCATCCGTACGGATCTTCCACGCGGCACCGCGCGCCGACAGATCCCTGCATAAGCCACAGTTCTCCCGGGCGCATTGACACCTTCCGGTCACGGGTGATGGGCTCGTTACCGTTCGGAGACCTGGGAGTCAGGGGCCCGGGAGGGGTGCAGGGGCCCGGGGGTGATGGGGACATCACCGCGCCGGCGCCGGAGCGGAAGGGAGTCGGTGTGCGGTTCGCGCGCGGGACGCGTACCGGGACGGGTACGGCCGCGGCCGTCGCCGTCGCGGTGATGGGCGGGCTGCTCGGCGGGGCGCAGGGCGCGGTCGCCGCGCCCCCTGGCCCCGGCGACCGGCCGCGTACACCTGCCGAGCCCCGGGGAAAGAGCGCGGGTGCCGTACCGCAGGTCTGGCCCCGGCCGCAGTCGGCGAGGCCGCTGGGCCCGGCCGTGGCGCTGGGCGACGAGGTCACCGTCGTCGCGGCGCCCGACGCCGATCCGTACGCCGTGGAGGCGGCCCATCGCGTGCTGCGGGACGCCGGGGTCGACACCCTCTACACCGATCTCCCGGGGCGCGGGCCCGTGCTGTATCTGGGCGGCGCGGGAGCCGGGGCGGCGCTGCGGACCCTGCGGGTCGCCGAGCGGGGCGATCTGCCGTCCGGCGGCTACCGGCTGGCGGTAGGACCGGTCGGCGGCCGGGGCACGGTCGCCGTCGACGGCACGGGACCCGACGGCCTGTTCCACGGCGTCCAGACCCTGCGGGGGCTGATCGGCGGCGGCCCGGGGCGGGGCACGGTCGCCGGAGTCGTCGTAAGGGACTGGCCGGGTACGGCCGTCCGCGGCACCACCGAGGGCTTCTACGGCCGCCCGTGGAGCCGGGAGCAGCGCCTCGCCCAGCTGGACTTCATGGGCCGTACCAAGCAGAACCGCTATCTGTACGCCCCCGGGGACGACCCCTTCCGGCAGGCGCGCTGGCGGGACGCGTATCCGGCGGAGCGGCGCGCGGAGTTCCGGGCGCTGGCGGATCGGGCCGCGCGCAACCATGTGACGCTGGCCTGGGCGGTGGCGCCCGGTCAGGAGATGTGCTTCTCCGACGCGTCGGACCTCCGCGCGCTGACCCGCAAGATCGACGCGATGTGGGCGCTGGGGTTCCGCGCGTTCCAGCTCCAGTTCCAGGACGTCAGCTACAGCGAGTGGCACTGCGACGAGGACGCCGGGGCCTTCGGCCGGGGTCCGGAGGCGGCGGCGCGGGCGCAGGCCCGGGTCGCGGACGCGGTCTCCCGGCATCTCGGGGAGCGTTACCCGGGCGCGGCTCCACTGTCGGTGCTGCCGACGGAGTTCTACCAGCCGGGCGAGACGGAGTACCGGCGGGCGCTGGCGGCGGAGCTGGACGACGGGGTGCAGGTGGCCTGGACCGGTGTCGGGGTCGTACCGAAGACCATTACGGGCCGTCAGCTGGCCGGGGCGCGGGCGGCGTTCGACCATCCGCTGGTCACCATGGACAACTACCCGGTCAACGACTATGCGCAGGACCGGCTCTTCCTGGGCCCCTATACAGGCCGCGACCCGGCGGTGGCGGCCGGTTCGGCCGCGTTGCTGGCGAACGCGATGGAGCAGGCGTCGGCGTCGCGGATCCCGCTGTTCACGGCCGCCGACTACGCCTGGAACCCCAAGGGTTACCGGCCCGGGGAGTCCTGGCTCGCGGCGCTGGACGACTTGGCGGGCGGCGATCCGGCGGCCCGTGAGGCGCTGGGGGTGCTGGCCGGGAACCATGCGTCCTCGGTGCTGGCCGATGTCGAGTCGGGCTATCTGCGGCCCCAGCTGGACGCGTTCCGGCGGACCCGGGCCGCCGGTACGGACCCGGAGGTCCGGGCGCGGGCGGCCGGCGCGCTGCGGGACCGGTTCACGGCGATGCGGACGGCGCCGGGGCGGCTGGCGGAGGTCGACGGCGGGCGGCTCGACGACGAGATACGGCCGTGGCTCGACCAGTTGGAGACGTACGGGCGCGCCGGAGAGCTGGCGGTCGATCTGCTGGAGGCCCAGGCCCGCGGTGCGGGAGCGGCGGCCTGGCGGGCGTCGCTGGCGCTGGAGCCGCTGCGCTCCGGTCCCGCGGCGGCGGACCGGGCCGTGGTCGGCAAGGGCGTGCTGGGGCCGTTCGTCGACCGGGCGGTCGCCGACGCCGCGGTCTGGACGGGGGCGGCCGGGGCGCCGCGCCCGGACGGTGACGGCACGGTCCGGCTGGCGGGTCCGCGGGCCCTGGCGTCGGTCACGGTCATGGTGGCTCCCGGCGCTCCGGGCGCGGATCCGGGGCGGCTGGAGGCCCGGGTGCCGGGCGAGGGGTGGCGTACGGTCGCCGCGCTCTCCCCGGACGGCTGGACCCAGGCCGCCGCGGGCGGGCTGCGGGCGGACGCGCTGCGGGTCACCGGCGCGGCGGGCGGCGCGGCCGTCCGGTCGATCGCGCCCTGGTACGCGGACGAGCCCGCGGCCGGGCTGGAGCCGGAGCGGGCCGAGGCGGACGCCGAGATCGGGGGCGCCGCGGTGACGGTGGGCCTGCGGCTCACGTCGCGGCGGCCGGCGGATGTGGCGGGGGGTCTCGTGGCGAAGGCGCCGCCGGGGGTGGAGGTGGCGGTCCCGGAGCGGGTCGCGGTCCCGCGCGGACGTCCGGTGACGGTACCGGTACGGGTGACCGTCCCGGCCGGGACGCCCGCGGGCGCGTACCCCGTCGCGCTCTCCTTCGCCGGAACGGAGCGGACGGTCACCGTCCGGGCCGTCCCGCGGGCCGGCGGCCCCGATCTGCTGCGCGGCGGCGGGGTGACCGCGTCGTCGTCGGGCGACGAGACCGCCGACTTCCCGGCGTCGGCCGCGCTCGACGGGGACCGGGGCAGCCGCTGGTCGTCCGCGTACGAGGACGGCGCGTGGTGGCAGGCGGAGCTGCCGGAGCCGGTACGGCTGGGCAAGGTGGTCCTGCGCTGGCAGGACGCGTACGCCGCCGGATACCGGGTCCAGGTGTCGGACGACGGCCGGCGGTGGCGGACGGCGGCGACGGTCCGCGACGGCCGGGGCGGCACCGAGACCGTCCGGCTGGACGAGCCCGGGACCCGCTTCGTCCGGATCCAGGGGGATCGCCGGGCCACCCGCTTCGGCTACTCCCTGTTCACGGTGGAGGCGTACGCGGTGACGGAGCGGCCGAAGCGCTGAGGCCGGGCGCACGGGGGCCGGGCGAGCCGGGGCCGGACCTGCGGGGGTCGGGCGCACATGCGGAAGCCCCGGGCGGCCGGTCTGCCCGGGGAACGAAAAATGGCTCGGTTCTCAGGCGGAAACGCCGTCGATCCGGGCCATCGCGTCATCGGCGCCGTACGGTTGCAGATACGGCAGCCACCGGGGGTCCCGGTGTCCCGTGCCGATGATCCGCCAGGCGAGACCACTCGGCGGCGCCGGTTGATGGCGCAGGCGCCAGCCCAGCTCGCGCAGATGGCGGTCGGCCTTGACATGGTTGCAGCGGCGGCACGCGGCGACGACGTTGTCCCAGACGTGCTGTCCGCCGCGGCTGCGCGGGATCACGTGGTCGACGCTGGTTGCGACGCCACCGCAGTACATACAGCGCCCGCCGTCGCGGGCGAACAGCGCTTTGCGGGTCAGCGGAACGGGCCCCCGGTAGGGGACCCGTACGAACCGCTTCAGACGGACGACACTGGGCGCCGCGACCGCCCGGGTCGCACTGTGCAGAAAGGCGCCGGACTCCTCGAGGCAGAGTGCCTTGTTCTCCAGGACGAGGACGAGCGCGCGGCGGAGCGGTACGACGCCGAGCGGCTCGTACGACGCGTTGAGGACCAGGACATGCGGCACGGTTGATGCCTCCTTGTACGCCGGCGGCGCGTGGCTCGCGCCGGGACGATCTGCTGTCAGTCTCTCCTCAGGGCGGCCGGGTGCGCCACCACGTGGCGGTAACGGGCTCGAAGTGTTTTCAACCACACCACCGTCCCCACACGAAGAACGAACGGCTGTTCCCGCCGCTGCTCCCGGCTCCGCCGTCGCCGCCTTCGCCGCCGCCTCCCGGGGCGGTCGGGTGAGTATGGTCTCTCCGGGGCCGTGAACCAGGGGTCGGGAGCGATGCCGCCGTTAGGGTGGTTGATCTGCTGTACGCCATGCCTGGAGGTTCCCCCCGTGACCGGCTTCTGGTCGTCGATCGTCCTCGCCACCGCCCCGCGGGCGGCCGGGACGCCGTCCCCGTCCGGGCCGCCCACCGACGAGCCCGTCGCCCCCGTGACCCTCGACGAGGCCGCCGAGCGGGCCTCGAACGCCGCGGGCTGGGTGGAGGAGAACTGGTCCTCCTGGCTCAACACCGGACTGCGGATCATGCTGATCCTGGTGGTCGCGCTGGTGCTGCGGATGCTGGTGCGCCGGGCGCTGACCAAGCTGATAGACCGGATGAACCGTTCCGCCCAGGCGGTGGAGGGTACGGCCCTCGGCGGACTTCTGGTCAACGCGGAGCGGCGGCGGCAGCGCTCCGAGGCCATCGGCTCCGTCCTGCGCTCGATCGCGTCGTTCCTGATCCTGGGCACGGCCGGACTGATGATCCTCGGCGCCTTCAAGATCAATCTGGCTCCGCTGCTGGCCTCCGCGGGTGTCGCGGGTGTGGCGATCGGCTTCGGCGCCCGCAACCTGGTCACCGACTTCCTCTCCGGCGTCTTCATGATCATGGAGGATCAGTACGGGGTCGGGGACACGGTCGACGCGGGGGTGGCCACCGGCGAGGTCGTCGAGGTGGGGCTGCGGGTGACCAAGCTCCGCGGTGACGACGGCGAGATCTGGTACGTGCGCAACGGCGAGATCAAGCGGATCGGCAACCTCAGCCAGGGCTGGGCCACCGCGACGGTCGATGTCACGGTCCGGCCGTCCGAGGACCTGGACAAGGTGAATGCGGTGATCGGCTCGGTCGCGGACGGCCTGGCGAAGTCCGAGCCGTGGAACGAGCAGCTGTGGGGCCCGGTGGAGGCCCTCGGCCTCACCGAGGTGCTGCTGGACTCGATGACGATCCGGGTCGCGGGCAAGACCATGCCGGGCAAGGCGCTCTCCGTCGAGCGCGAGCTGCGGTGGCGGATCAAGCGGGCGTTCGACGCGGAGGGCATCCGGATCGTCGGCGGGCTCCCCGTACCGGAGGAGGCATCGGCGGCCGATCCGTCGGCGTCGATGGCCGCCCCGTCGGCGCTGGCGAGCCCGACGTCGCCGCAGTCGCTGGCCACGGCCCCGATACCGCCGGCGCCGCCGAACCTCCAGAAGTAGCGGGTATGCGGGCGCGGGGCCCTTTCCGGGGCGCCGCACCCGCGCCCGCGCCCACACTCCGCGCCCGCACTCTGCTTGCGCGATTAACCATCCCGTACGGCACATATCGCCCGTTATCACGGGTGAGGCCGTTGACGCTCCCCTCACCTCGGCCTACGTTCGACCTGAACGGTTAGGAAACTTTCCTAATAGCCGAAGGGCAGGTGTGCCGCCGTGGCCGGAACGGTCCCCGGAACCCCGAGCGTCCTGCGCGCCATGAACGACCGCGCGGCGCTCGGTCTGCTGCTGGAGCACGGCCCCCTCTCCCGGACCCGGATCGGCACCCTCACCGGACTCTCCAAGCCCACCGCGTCCCAGCTGCTGGTCCGGCTGGAGGCGGCCGGTCTCGTCGTCGCCACCGGCACCACGGAGGGCGGGCCGGGACCCGGCGCCCAGCTGTACGCGATCAACGCGCGGGCCGCCTTCGCCGCCGGCCTCGACGTCTCCCCGCGGCGGATCCGCGCCGCCGTCGCCGATGTCACCGGCGCGATCGTCGGCGAGTACGAACTGCCCACGCCCCGCCGTCGCGCGGCGGACGCGGTGGGCCAGGTCACCGAGGCCGTCGGCGGCGCCGCCGAGGCCGCCGGGGTGGCCGCGGAACGGATCCACCGTCTGGTCATCGGCACCCCCGGCGCCTTCGACCCGTCGACCGGACGGCTGCGGTACGCCTCCCATCTGCCCGGCTGGCACTCCCCCACCCTGCTGGACGACCTCGCCGCCGCCCTGCCGATGCCCTTCGCGTACGAGAACGACGTCAATCTCGTCGCCGTCGCCGAACAGCGGCTGGGCACGGCCCGCGGCCACGACGACTTCGTCCTGCTGTGGAACGAGGAGGGCCTCGGCGCCGCCGTGGTCATCGCGGGACGGCTGCACCGGGGGTTCACCGGCGGCGCGGGCGAGGTCGGTTTCCTGCCCGTGCCCGGCACCCCGCTGGTCCGCGGGGTCGCGCGGGTCGGCGGCGGCGGCTTCCAGGAGCTGGCCGGCGCCCAGGTACTGCCGCGGCTCGCCCGCGACCTGGGCGTCGAGCACATCGGCGGCGGCCACTACACCGAGGTGGCCCCGGCGCTGGTGGCCCGCGCCGCCGAGGCCGGTGACGGACCCTGCCGCGCGCTGCTGGAGGCGTACGCCACGGCGCTGGCGACCGGACTCGCGTCCGTCGTCGCGGTCCTCGACCCGGAGCTGGTGGTCCTCGCCGGGGAGGCGATCACCGCGGGCGGTGAACCGCTGCGCGCCCTGGTCGAGGCGGAGCTGACCGAGCTGGCCGCGCCCCGGCCCCGGCTGCTGATGTCCTCCGTACGACGGCATCCCGTGCTGCGCGGGGCGCTGGAGAGCGCCCTGGCCGCCACCCGCGACGAGGTCTTCGACACCTCCGCCGGCACCTCCGCCCGCTGAGACCGCGGCGCCGCCCCCGGATACGTACCGAGATCCCTGCCGAAGACCCCTACCGAAGACCCCTACTGAAGATCGTTTACCGACCCGGGCCGAGACGAGACCCGGCGACACCGACCGGAGTGAAGGGCGAGGAACCGTATGAAGCTGGCAGTCGTGGGTGGAGGATCCACCTATACACCGGAGTTGATCGACGGGTTCGCCCGGCTGAGGGACACCCTCCCCATCACCGAGCTGGTCCTGGTCGACCCCGCTCCCGAACGGCTGGAACTCGTGGGCGGGCTGGCCCGGCGGATCTTCGCCAGGCAGGGGCACGACGGGACGATCGTGACCACGTCCGACCTGGACGCCGGGGTCGAGGGCGCCGACGCCGTCCTGCTCCAGTTGCGGGTCGGCGGACAGGAGGCCCGGCAGCGGGACGAGACCTGGCCGCTGGAGTGCGGCTGCGTCGGCCAGGAGACCACCGGGGCGGGCGGGCTCGCCAAGGCCCTGCGGACCGTCCCCGTCGTCCTCGACATCGCCGAACGGGTCCGGCGCGCCAACCCGGACGCCTGGATCATCGACTTCACCAACCCGGTGGGCATCGTGACCCGGGCCCTGCTGACCGCCGGGCACAAGGCCGTCGGGCTGTGCAACGTCGCCATCGGCTTCCAGCGGAAGTTCGCGAGGCTGCTGGACGTGGCGCCGTCCGAGATCCATCTGGACCATGTCGGGCTCAACCATCTGACCTGGGAGACCGGGGTCAGGATCGGCGGACCCGAGGGACCGGACCGGCTGCCGGAGCTGCTCGCCGCGCACGGGGACGCGATCGCCGCGGATCTGCGCATGCCGCGCGCCGTACAGGACGCGCTCGGCGTGGTGCCCTCGTACTATCTGCGCTACTTCTACCAGCACGACGAGGTCGTCGATGAGCTGCGGACCAAGCCGTCCCGGGCGGCCGAGGTCGCCGCGATGGAGCGGCAGTTGCTGGAGATGTACGGGGACCCGGAGCTGGACACCAAGCCGGAGCTGCTGGCCAAGCGGGGCGGGGCGTTCTACTCGGAGGCCGCGGTCGACCTGGCCGCCGCCCTGCTCGGCGGGTCGGGCAGCCGGTACCAGGTGGTGAACACCTTCAACAACGGGACGCTGCCGTTCCTCCCGGACGACGCGGTCGTGGAGGTCCAGGCGGCCGTCGGCGCCGAGGGCGCGGCGCCGCTGCCGGTACCGCGGGTCGACCCGCTGTTCGCGGGGCTGATCGCCCAGGTCACGGCGTACGAGGACCTGGCGCTGGACGCGGCCCTGCGCGGCGGGCGGGAGCGGGTGTTCCGCGCGCTGCTGGCCCATCCGCTGATCGGCCAGTACACCGCGGCGGAGCAGCTCACCGACCGGCTGATCGCGCACAACCGGGAGCATCTGGCGTGGGCGTGACGGCAGCCGTCCTCGCGATCGACGCGGGGAACAGCAAGACCGATGTCGCGTTCGTCGGACCGGACGGCGCGGTCCTCGGATCGGCACGGGAGAAAGTCGGCTTCCAGCCCCCGAAGGTCGGCCTCACCGCCGCGGTCGACGCCCTCGCCGGGCCCGTCGCGGCGGCCCGTGAGGCGGCCCGGATCGCGGGCCGGGCGGTGGACGAGGTGATCGAAGTGTCGGCCTGTCTCGCCAACGCCGATCTGCCGGTGGAGGAGGCGGAGCTGACGGCCGCGCTGCACGAACGGGGCTGGGGGCGTACGACGGTGGTACGCAACGACACCTTCGCCCTGCTCCGGGCCGGGGTGGACGAGCCCCGGGGCGTCGCGGTCGTCTGCGGCGCGGGCATCAACTGCGTCGGCATGCTCCCCGACGGGCGGACCGCCCGCTTCCCCGCGATCGGGAAGATCTCCGGCGACTGGGGCGGCGGTCTGGGGCTCGCCGAGGAGGCCCTGTGGTCCGCGGCGCGCGCCGAGGACGGGCGGGGTGAGCCGTCGGCCCTGGCCCGTACCCTGCCGGGGCACTTCGGGCTCGCGACGATGGCGGAGCTGATCGAGGCGCTGCACCGGCGCACCCTGCCCTACCCCCGGGTGCACGAGCTGACTCCGGTGCTCTTCGCCACGAGCGCCGGGGGCGACCCGGTGGCCGGGGCGATCGTCCGCCGGCTCGCGGACGAGGTGGTGTCGATGGCCACGGTCACCCTGGAGCGGCTGGATCTGCTGGCCGAGGAGGTGCCGGTGGTGCTCGGCGGCAGTGTGCTGGCGGCCCGCCACCCCGAGCTGGACGCGCGGATCACCGCGTCGCTGGCGGCCAAGGCGCCCAAGGCGGTACCGGCCTGGCTTACCGCGCCCCCGGTGCTGGGGGCGGTCCTGCTCGGTCTGGACCGGGTGGGGGCGCCTCCCGAGGCCCGGGCCAGGGCGCGGGAGCACTACGGGCTGTAGAGCGGGAGCACTACGGGCTGTAGAAGGGAGCGGTACGGGAGTTGTCCCCGGGGCCCGGACGGTGTCCGCGCCCCGGCCCCCGCTCCTGCCCCGCACCGCGCGGCCGGCGGCCCTTCGCCGAGTTGTCCACAGGGACGGACGGGCGTTGTCCACAGGGAAGGGCCGGAGTGGAACCGCGAGCGCGGCGGGAGCGTATACAGGAGGAACGAAGAGCGGCGCGGGGCTTCGGGACGGCGGACGGGACATCCGGCGGCGGCGGGGGTTCATCACCCGGCGATCGATATACCGGTGCAAGATCCAGTCAAGCCTGCTGTGTACGACGGCCTTCGCCGCCATACTGCTCGACAAGGGCCTTCCGTTCGGATCCGCCGGGCTGATCGGGCTCATGCTCATCGGGCTCGCCGGATCCGGACGAGGCCACAGGGGCGAGGCCCCGACCCGCCGGGGGGCGGGCCGCCGTCGGCGACCGAGGGGGAGGTCATATGGCACATCCGCCAAAGGTGCGCGCCGCGCGCCCGTCGGCTCCCGCGTCCGTGCCCGGTACCGCCGGGCAGGTATCCGGCGCGCCCGGGTCCAACGGGCCGGGGTCCAACGGGCCCGGATCCTTCAACGGACCGGGATACGCCCCGGGGACGGAACCGGGACCGGGATCCGGCTCGGTACCGGGCTCGGGACCGGCGGGTGTCGGGGACGCGGTGGCGCGGCTGCGCGCGGCGGCCACGACCGAGCCGGGCCGACTGCGGATCATCGGGGCGGTGCTCGCGGCCCTGGTGATCGCGTTCGGCGCGGTGACGGCGGCGGAGGTGTCGGACCGGGCGGCGGCGGCGGACGACGTGGTGGGCCGGAGTCAGCCGCTGAGCGCCGACGCGGCCCAGGTCTACCGCTCCCTCGCGGACGCCGACACCGCCGCGTCCAGCGGCTTCCTTGCGGGTCCCGTGAAGGAGCCCCGCGCGGTGCGCGAGCGGTACGAGAAGGACATCACCCGCGCCTCCCAGCTGCTGGTGAAGGCCGCGACGCATACGGAGGCCGGCAGCGCGTCGGCCCGGCAGATCCGGACGCTCAACGAACAGCTGCCGCTGTACACGGGCTTGATCGAGACCGCCAGGGCGTACAACCGGCAGGGCAAGCCGTTGGGGGGTGCGTATCTGCGGTTCGCCAACGAGCGGATGACGAAGGTGCTGCTGCCCGCCGCCCAGAAGCTGTACGACGCGGAGACCGCCCGGCTGGACCGCGACGACGACGACGCCACCGCCTGGCCGGTATTCGCCCTGCTCGCCGGATTGGTCGCGGTCGGGGCGCTCGGCTGGGCCCAGCGGCGCAACTATCTCCGGACCAACCGGGTCTTCAACCAGGGACTGCTGGCCGCCACGGCGGCTTCGGTGGTCCTGCTGCTGTGGCTGGTCGCCGCGCACGCGGTGGCCGCGTCCCAGCTCGGCGAGGCGCGTACCGGCGGGGAACAGTCGCTGCGGGCGCTCAACGAGGCCCGGATCAGCTCCCTCAAGGCCCGGGCCAACGAGAACCTCGTCCTGGTCGCCCGGGGCGCGGTGCTCACCGACGACGGAAAGCACGACAAGTACGAGACGGAGTACGACGAGGACATGGGCGCTCTCGTCAACGCCCTGGGCCGGGCGCAGCGGCTGGCGGACGACGACCGGGGCGGTGACCCGCTGCGGAAGGCGACCGCGAGCGTCGGCGAGTGGCGGGAACGGCACGAGAAGGTCGGCACGGCCGACCGAAGAGGGGACTACTCGCGCGCGCGGGAGCTGGTCATCGGCCGCGCGGACTCGACGGGTGAGTCGTTCGACCGGGTGGACGAGGCGCTGGAGCAGGCGCTGGAGCATGAGCAGCGCGAGTTCACCCGGGCCGCCGAGAGCGGCCGGGACGCCCTCGGGCTGCTGCCCGTCGGCGCGGCGGCGCTCGGGGTGCTGGGTGCCCTGGGCGCGGTGCTGGGGATCAATCGCAGACTGTCGGAGTACCGGTGAGAGGGGGCGTGATGACGGACGGACAGGACGTGCGGGGCGAAGGGGAGTCCGCCGGTGCCGACGGCGGCCCCGGGGCCGCGCGGGGCCGGTTCGCCGCGCGGGGCCCGCTCGTCCGGGGCCGGTTCGCCCTGCCGGGCCGGTTCGCCCCGCGGGGCCGGTTCAGCCTGCGCGGCTGGGGCGGGGTCGCCGCGATGGCCGCCGCCTGCGCCCTCGCCGCCGCGACGCTGATCCCGCTCTCCCGGGACGCCGGGACGGCGATCTCCGGCGGGGAGCTGACCGCCGGGTCGACCCGGGCGGCCCCGGCCACCACGGGCGACTGCTCGTCCCCCGAGGCGTCGCTGCCGGCGTCCGGCGGCGACGGGCCGAACATCGACGCCATCAAGGATCGCGGCCATCTGATCGTCGGCGTCGACCAGAACAGCTACCGCTGGGGCTACCGCGACCCGGCGACCGACCGGATCACGGGCTTCGACATCGATCTGGCGCGGGCGATCGCCGACGACCTGCTCGGAGAGGTGGAGGAGGGCGGGAAGGACAACATCGTCTTCCGGGCCGTCCCCACCAACCAGCGGATCCCCGCCCTGAACAACGGCACCGTGGACATCGTGGTCCGGACGATGACCATCAACTGCGACCGGATCAAGCAGGTCGCCTTCTCCACCGCCTACTTCCAGGCGGGACAGCAGATCCTCGCCCCCAGACAGTCCGACATCACCGGCTGGGACGGCACCCTCAAGGGCAAGCGGGTCTGCTCGGCGGAGGGTTCGACGGCCTATGACGAGCTGCGGAAGAACACCTTCGGGGCGGTCTTCAAGGATCCCGGCGACGGCGGACCGGCCGACGAGGACATCCTGACGGTGCCCAATCAGCTGGACTGCCTGGTCCGGCTCCAGCAGGGTCTGGTGGACGCGGTCCTCACGGACAACGCCCTGGCCGCCGGGCACGCGGCCCAGGACCCCGCGGTGGAGCTGAAGGGCGACGGGCCGTTCACCACCGAGTACTACGGCGTGGCGACCAAGCTCGGCAAGGACGATCTGGTGGGGCGGATCAACCGGGTGCTGGAGGAGTACCGGCAGTCCGGGTGGAAGACCTCGTACGACAAATGGCTCAAGAGCGGCCCCGCCGAGAAGACACCCGAACCGCCCGCCCCGAAGTACCGCAGCGGCTGACCGACGAAAGAGGTGATCGATGGGCGTCGCTGGATCCTTCTCCGGGACCGGAGGCGGTCTACCCGGGCCGGTGATGGACCGGGACGAGATCGACCGGGCGCTGGCCCGGCTGGGCGCCGAACACGAGGCGGTCGAGTCCTCCTTGCTCGCCCTCCAGGACCACGCGGGCCGCAGACTGCTCGAAGGTGCCGAGCTGACCGGGGTCACCCGGGACCGGTGGGCGGCGGCCGAGCGGTCGATCGCCCTGCTGTGGGGGTACTTCGAGGCGTACTCCGCCGCGCTGACCGAGATCCGGGAGATCAGGTCGCGGCGGCGCTGGGCCAGCCGGGAGGACCTCGCGGAGCTGACGGACCGGCTGCGCGGCCAGGGGGTGACGGTGCCCGGAGCGGCCGCGGGCGCCCCGGACTCGCTCACCCCGGGCACCCCCGCCAGGCTCGCCGAACGGTTCACCCTCGGCGGTCTCGTGGAGCGGATGAACGAGCTGTACGCGGCCTCCCTCGACATGGTGGTGACGGCGGACGCGGTCTGGTCGGCGCTGCCCGCCCGGATCGATCTGCTCTCCGCCGAACTCCAGCGCACCCGGTCCCTGGCGCACTCCGTGGGCGTACGGCCCGGTGAGCACCCCGCGGGCGACGATCTGGAGGCGATCACCCAGGAGCTGACCCTGCTGCGGGCTCAGGTGATCTCGGATCCGCTGGCGTTCTGGCGTCCCGGCGCGCGCAGTTCGGCGCCGGGCGGCGGCCGTCCCGACACCGACCGCTACGACCGTGCGGCGCGGGCGCTGGAGGACATCCGCCGGGAGATCGAGGCGGTGCTCGGGGTCCGCCAGGACTCGGAGGAGCGGCTGGTCCGGCTGCGGGACGTACTGTCGCGGGCCGACCGCACCCTGAGTGAGGCGCGCGCGGCCCGCGGAGAGGTGCTGGCGAAGATCGCCGCGACGGAGGTGCCCGCCGTCGGCGGACCGCCGACGGCGCTGCAGGAGCGGCTGGTGACCGCCGCCGAGTACCGCAGGCATTCGCAGTGGCACCGGCTCTCGCCGCTGCTGGAGTCGTTGGAGCGGGAGGCGGAGGACGAGCTGATGCGGGCCCGTGAGTCGCTGACCGCGGTGACGGCGCCGCTCGCGGTCCGGGCCGAGCTGCGCGGCCGGCTGGACGCGTACAAGGCGAAGACGTCCCGGCACGGCCTCGCGGAGGACCCCGTCCTGATCGAGCGGTACGACGCGGCCCGCAGAATGCTGTGGAGCGCGCCGTGCGATCTGCGGGTCGCCGAGCAGGCGGTGCTGCGGTACCAGCGGGCGGCGGCGGAGGCGCTGGCGCACACGGAGCCCGGAAGGACCGGATCCGGCGGTGGCGAGGGGGGCGTGTGAGCGGGCACGGCGAGGGGAGCGGTCCGGGGAGCTGTCAGCGACCCGACTGCGAGGGTACGTACGAGGACGTCGGCGGCGGCGAGATGTACTGCGACACCTGCGGTCTGGCGCCCGTGGTGGCCGGCGGCGGCTCGGGGCGGCCGGCGGCTCCGGCTCCGGCTCCGGCTTCGGCTTCGGCTTCGTCGGAGACCTCCGGCGAACAGGGCGGCGGGAGTTCGTCGCGGTCCGCCCGCTCGGCGCGCTCCGCCAGGTCGGCGCGGTCCGCGCGATCCGCCCGGTCGTCGGTGTCCCGGCGGTCGGTCTCCGGCCGGCTCTCCCGCTCCCTCTCCGGCAATTCGGCCGAATCGACCGTGTCGACGACACCGTCCCGGTCGGTGTCGGTCCGCTCCAGCGGCTCCGCCAGCCGGGGTTCGGCACGCAACCGGCTGGGCGCCGGGCTGGTGTCGGTGCCGGAGGTGCCGCGCCCCGATCCGCGGGCCGCGGTGATGACCGAGCCCGAGGTGCCCGAGCGCAAGCGGTACTGCTCGCGCTCCGACTGCGGGGCGCCGGTGGGGCGGTCCCGCGGCGACCATCGGGGCCGTACGGAAGGCTTCTGCACCTCCTGCGGCCATCCGTACTCCTTCGTGCCCAAGCTGCACCCGGGCGATATCGTGCGCGGGCAGTACGAGGTCGTGGGCTGTCTCGCGCACGGCGGTCTCGGCTGGATCTATCTCGCCATCGACCGCGCGGTCTCCGACCGCTGGGTGGTGCTCAAGGGCCTGCTGGACAGCGGTGACCAGGACGCGATGGAGGTGGCGATCTCCGAGCGGCGGTTCCTCGCCGAGATCGAGCACGCCAACATCGTCCGGATCTACAACTTCGTCGAACATCTCGACCAGCGCACCGGCTCGCTCGACGGCTACATCGTCATGGAGTACGTCGGCGGGAAGTCCCTCAAGGAGATCGCCAACGACCGGCGGAGCATCGGCGGGCGGCGCGATCCGCTCCCGGTCGAGCAGGCGTGCGCGTACGGTATCGAGGCGCTGGAGGCCCTCGGGCATCTGCACAGCCGCAATCTGCTCTACTGCGACTTCAAGGTCGACAACGCCATCCAGCAGGCCGACCAGCTGAAGCTGATCGACATGGGCGCGGTCCGCCGGATGGACGACGACGAGTCGGCGATCTACGGCACCGTCGGCTACCAGGCCCCCGAAGTCCCCGAGCGGGGACCGTCCGTCGCCTCCGACCTCTATACGGTCGCCCGGACCCTGGCCGTCCTCACCATCGATTTCACCGGATACACCAACGTCTACTCGGATTCCCTGCCCGACCCGGAGAAGGTCGAGGTCTTCCGGACGTACGAGTCCTTCTACCGGCTGCTGGTACGGGCGACGGACCCGGACCCGGCGCGGCGGTTCGCCTCGGCGGAGGAGATGGCCGAGCAGTTGACCGGGGTGCTGCGGGAGGTGGTGTCGCTCCAGACCGGCCGGGCGCGCCCGGCGCTCTCCACCCTGTTCGGGCCCGAGGTGAAGGTCACGGACACCCAGCTCTTCGCGGAGTTCACCGACGACGTCTCCCGGCTGGGGGCCCGCCCGGCGGCCCGGGGCGCCCTGCGCGCGGGCGCGGGCCCGGGCGGCCGGACCGCCGCCCGAGGCACGGGGGCCGGGCTCACCATCCCCGCACAGCCGTCGCCCGGCTCCCCGCGGCCGGGCCCGGCCGGACCCGCGGGACCTACGGGACCTGCCGGACCAGGCGGACTGTCCGGCTCTACCGGACCGACCGGCTCGGGCGGACTGTCCGGCTCGGGCGGCGGGCGGCTCGCGCCGCATCTGCGCGAAGTGGACCTCCCGGCCGTGGCCCTGGCGCTGCCGGTCCCCCGCGTCGACCAGGACGATCCCAACGCCGGTTTCCTCGCCGGGCTGCTCACCGCCGCGCCCGCCGAGCTGATCGCCGCGCTCGCGACCGCGCCGTCGCCGTCGCGCGAGACCCGGCTCCGGGAGGTGCGGGCCCGGCTGGAGATGGCCGATCCGGGGGCCGCGATCGCCGTCCTGGAGGAGTTGGAGGGGCGGTTCGACGACGACTGGCGGGTGATCTGGTACCGGGGTCTGGCGTCCCTGGTGACCCGGGACAAGGAGGCGGCGGCGCTCGCCTTCGACGCGGTGTACGACGCGTTCCCCGGCGAGCCCGCGCCCAAGCTGGCCCTCGGGGTGTGCGCCGAGGTGCTGGACCAGCTGGACAACGCCGCCGAGTACTACCGCCTGGTGTGGACGACCGATCCGGGTTATGTGAGCGCCGCGTTCGGTCTGGCCCGGGTGCAACTCGCCGCCGGGGACCGGGCCGGGTCCGTCGGAACCCTGGAGTCGGTGCCCGAGGCGTCGATCCACTACACGGCCGCCCGGGTCGCCGCCGTACGGTCCAGACTGCGACACCGGGCCCCGGAGGAGGAGTTGATCGCCGATCTGACGGCCGCGGCGCACCAGGTGCAGGACCTGGAGGAGGCCGGTCTCGACACGGTACGCAGAGAGTCGCTCGCCACCGAAGTACTCGGTACGGCCCTGGACTGGGTACTCTCCGGTAGTCCCGGAGCACCGCCCGCCGGGTCCGGCGCGGCGGCAACGCCCCAGCGGGGCGGCGCACCCCGTGCGCTGCTCGGCAGCCCGCTCGACGAGCGGGGCCTCCGCTTCGGGCTGGAACGCTCCTACCGGGTACTCGCCCGGCTCGCCCGGCGCGGCGAGGAGCGCATGGACCTGGTGGAGCGTGCCAACCGCTTCCGCCCCCGGACGTGGGTGTGATCGATGCCGTCGCAGAATCCTCAGCAGGCCGGAACGGCCGTCTGCCCGGGTTGCGGAGAGCCGGTGGAGTCCGACGACCGCTTCTGCGGTCGGTGCGGCACCGAGCTTCCGCCCGTGCCCGCCGCCGCGCCCTCGGGCGACCGGCCGACGCTCGCCATCGGCGTCCCGGTACCGCCGCCGCCCGCCCCGGCGGGCGGTGCCGTGCCGCACGGAGGCCCGCCGGTGACACCCGGGCACCCGGCGCCGCCCGTGGCCCGTACGGCTCCGGAGGCCACCGCCACCGGCGCCGTACCGCCGCGTATTCCGCCGGTCCCAACCGTCCCGCCCGCGCCGCCTGTTCCGCCCGCGCCCGCCGGGGCCGTACCACCGGCGGGTGAGCGGACCGGGGCGACGGAGGCCGCCCCCGGCGGGCCGCCGCGGTCGCGGATCGCGGCGCTCGCCGAGATGAGCGGACCCGCGCCCGGCGGGGCCGGATCCCCGGCCGACGTACGGCACGACCACCGGGCCCCGGACGCCCCCCGGGGCGCGGCACCGGACCCGGCCGACCCGGCCGACGCGTACGGGCGGCCCACCGGCGCGACGGCGTACGGGACCGGCACCGGCTATCCCGCCGGGGCTCCGGCCGGACCGGCGGAAACGGGAACGGGCACGGGCACGGGCTCCGGCGACTTCACGCTCCAGCCGCCCCCGGCGGCTCCGGCGGCTCCGGCCGCCCCCACCCCGACACTGGTCACGACCCCGGTCGCGCCCCCGGCACCCGAACCCGTGACTCCCGAACCCGCGGCGGCCGACCCGAGGAACTCCGGCACGGAAGGCGGCGGCGTCAAGCTGTGCGTCGCGTGCCGGGCCGGGCGTGTGGACACCGACGGCTACTGCGAGAACTGCGGCCACGCCCAGCCCCGCGAACGCGACCACATGGAACGCGAGCTGGACGCGGTCGCCGTGGTGAGCGACCGGGGGCTGCGCCACCACCGCAACGAGGACTCGTTCGCCGTGGCGTCCACCGCCCTGCCGGACGGTTCGCCCGCGGTCGTGGCGATGGTGTGCGACGGCGTCTCCTCGGCCACCCGGCCCGACGAGGCGTCACAGGCCGCCGCCCGCGCGGCCTGCGACACCCTGATCGACGTGCTGCCGCGGGGCACCCACCCGCAGCAGGCCATGCGGGACGCGGTGGTCGCCGCCGCCTCGGCGGTGAACGCCCTGGCCGCCCCCGATCCCGGCGCCGAGGCCCCCGAACCCGACCCGCACGCCCGGCAGAACGCCCCCGCGTGCACCATCGTCGGCGCGATCGCCGCCGGTGAACTCCTCGTCGTGGGCTGGGTCGGCGACAGCCGCGTCTACTGGGTCCCCGACGACCGGTCGGGCCCCGCGGCCCGGCTCACCGAGGACGACTCGTGGGCGGCCCAGATGGTGGCCGCGGGCCTGATGAACGAGGCGGAGGCGTACGCCGACGAGCGCGCCCACGCCATCACGGGCTGGCTGGGCGCCGACGCGTACGAACTCGACCCGCACACGGCCGCGTTCAAACCGGACCGCTCCGGTGTGGTCGTCGTCTGCACCGACGGTCTGTGGAACTACGCGGAGTCCGCCGACGAGATGGCCCGGGCCGTGCCCGCGGACGCGGCCGAGCGACCGCTGCGTGCCGCCCAGGTCCTGGTCGGACACGCCCTCGACGGCGGAGGCCACGACAATGTGACGGTGGCGGTCCTGCCGTTCGCCGTCCACCCGCCCGCGGGGCCGCGCACGACGAGGTGACCGTTCCGCCGCGGCTTCCGCCCGTTCCCGTCCAGCTCTGTGTTGTTTTGCGTTGATCCTTTGCGTTGATCCGTATCGATACGCATTGTTCCGTTCAGGAGCGTGCAAGGAGCCCTTACGATGGCCAACTTCGCCAAGTCCCAGGTGCCCCGGTTCTCCGTCGACGTCTACCAGAACGAGTATCTGCCGGAGGGCGGCCGGGAGGTCAGCGCCATCGTCACGGTCACCTCGACCGGCGGCGGCACCACCGGCGGAGCGCCGCTGACCGGGGTCTCGGCCTCACCGGCCGCCATCCCGAGACCGGGCGCGTCGGCCGCCGTGGTGATCATGGTCGACTGCTCGGGGTCGATGGACCACCCGCCCGAGAAGATGCGGAACGCCCGTGACGCGACGGCCGCCGCGATCGACACCCTGCGGGACGGTACGGAGTTCGCCGTCGTCGACGGTACGCATGTGGCCCGGCAGGTCTACCCCAAGGGCGGCAGGCTCGCGATCGCCGGACCCGGCACCCGGGCCGAGGCGAGGAACGCCCTGCGGAGGCTCTCGGCGGGCGGCGGTACCGCCATCGGCACCTGGCTCCGGCTCGCGGACGAGCTGTTCGGCAGCTCCGAGGCCCCGATCCGCCACGGCGTCCTGCTCACCGACGGCCGCAACGAACACGAGTCACCGGCCGATCTGGCGGCCGCCCTGGACGCGGTGGCCGGCCGGTTCACCTGCGACGCCCGGGGCGTGGGCACCGACTGGGAGGTGAAGGAGGTCACACAGATCGCCTCCGCGCTCCTCGGCACCGCCGACATCGTCGCCGATCCGGCCCATCTCGCGGCCGACTTCACGGCGATGATGGAGCAGGCGATGGGCAAGGAGATCGCGGATGTCGCCCTGCGGCTCTGGACCCCCGTCGGGGTCGAGATCGCCTTCGTCAAGCAGGTGGCGCCGACCGTGGAGGATCTCACCGCGCGGCGCACGGAGGCGGGACCGCGCGCCGGCGACTACCCCACGGGGTCCTGGGGCGACGAGTCCCGCGATTATCACGTCTGCGTCCGGGTCCCGTCCGCCGCGGTCGGCCGGGAGATGCTCGCGGCCCGTGCCTCGTTGATCGTTCCCGCGCCGGACGGCGGCACCCCCGAGGTGCTGTCGCAGGGGCTGGTGCGGGCCGTGTGGACGGACGACCTGGCCTCGTCGACCGCGATCAATCCCCAAGTGGCGCACTACACCGGCCAGGCCGAGCTGGCCCAGGTCATCCAGCAGGGACTGGATGCCCGCAAATCCGGAGATATCGATGGCGCTACGGCGAAACTGGGCCGTGCCGTACAGCTCGCGGCGGCCTCCGGAAACGCGGACACTGCGAAACTCCTTTCGAAGGTGGTGGACGTGGTCGACGTGGCGACGGGTACTGTGCGACTGAAGGCAAAGGTCGCCGACGCGGACGAGATGACTCTCGAAACGCGCTCGACGAAAACGGTTCGCGTCAAGAAATAGCCGCGTACCACCGCCAGGACGGATGAAGCAGCGGCCCTCTCGGGCCGGACAGGAGAGGGGGAGGCGCCTCCATGCCGACCTGCCCGAACGGACACCAGTCGGGTTCCGACGACTGGTGCGAGGTCTGTGGCCACCGCATGGCCGGCCCCGGCGCTCCCGCGGGGGCGGTCCCGCCCCCTCCGCCGCAGCCGGGATACGGCTTCCCGCCGCCCCAGGGCGATCCGAACGCCACGGCGCACGCGGAGCTGTGCCCCCAGTGCCGTACGCCGCGGGAGGCCAACGCGCCCTTCTGCGAGGAGTGCCGGTACAACTTCCTGACGAACACGGCGACGTCGTACACCCCGGTGGCGACCGGGCCGCGACAGGGCCTCAACCTGCCCGCAGGGTTCACCAACCAGCCCGGACCGCCGCCGGGTCCCGGACCGCAGGGCGGCCCGGGTCCGCAGGGCGGCTCCGGCTTCCCGGACTCGGGTTTCCAGGGCTCCGGCCCGCAGGCGCCCGGCTTCCCGCCGCCCGCGCAGGGTCCGGGATCCCCCGGTCCCGGCGCCGGGATGCACGGCGGCGGTATGCACGGCGGCCACGGTGGTCCCGGTGGCGCACCGTCCGCCTTCCAGCAGCCCCAGCAGCCCCAGGCACCGCAGCCGCCCACGTCCGGCCCCGGCGCGGGCCCGCAGTCGCATGATCCGTACGAGTACCAGGGTTCGCGCCCCTCGCAGCTGAACCGGCCCGCCGAGCCGCTGCACGAGACGCCGGGCCATCAGCAGCCCGGTCATCAGCAGCCCGGTCATCAGCAGTCCGGTCATCAGCAGTCCGGTCTCCAGTCGCCCGGTCATCAGGTGCCGGGGCAGGGGCACCACTCCCCCGGCCATCAGACACCGCCGCCCCCGCCGTCCGCGTTCCAGCAGGGCGGACAGCCGTCGTCCCCGACCCCGTCGCCCTCGGCGTTCGGCGGCCAGGACCCGCGCGGCCCGCAGGGCGGTCCCGGTGGCGCGCCGTCCGCCTTCCAGCAGCCCCAGCAGCCCCAGGCACCGCAGCCGCCCACGCCCGGCCCCGGTGGTCGCGGCGGTCGTGGTTCCGGTCAGGCGCCCCCGGTCGACGACTGGCCGCTGAACCCGCCGTCGACGTCCTCCGCGCCGCAGGGCCCGCCCCCGGGCGCGTACCAGCCGCCGTACGGCAACCCCCAGGACCCCGGTCCGCAGGGCTCCGGTCAGCAGGGTCCCGGCCCGGGTCAGCACCAGGCACCGCCCGCCGCCTTCGGCGGGTCCGGCACCTGGACGGCGGTCGTCGGCCCCGACCGCGACTACTTCCTGGCGATGATGCAGCGCAGCGGGCCCGACGCGGGCAGCCTCAACCTGCCCGCGTACAGCCCCGAACAGCATCTCCCGCTCACCGGCAACCAGATCACCATCGGCCGCCGCCGCCAGTCCACCGGCGAGTCGCCCGATATCGATCTGTCGGTGCCGCCCGAGGACCCGGGGGTCTCGCACAAGCACGCCGTGCTGGTGCAGCAGCCCGACGGGTCATGGGCGGTCGTCGACCAGAACTCGACGAACGGGACGACGCTCAACGGCGCCGAGGACCCGATCCAGCCCTATGTCCCGGTACCGCTGAACGACGGCGACCGGGTCCATGTCGGCGCCTGGACGACGATCACCGTCCGGCGCGGCTGACACCACCACCCGCGGCAGCCGGGTCAGCCGGGTCAGCCGGGTCAGCCGGGCAGGGACGCTCCCAGGGGCCAGATGTACGGGCCCCCGGGATCGTCAAGCCACGCCCACTGACGGCGCGCCCCGACCGTGATCCCGAACCGGTCGCGGCGCGGCCGGCCCTCGCGCTCCCACAGGGCGAGGGCCTCGTGCGGGTCGAGGCCGCCCGCCGTCAGGGCCAGCAGGAACCGGAAGAGTTCGTTCTCGACCGTGCGCCGGGGCAGGCCGCGGGTCCGGATCCCCGGTGCGCCGCCCGCGCCCCGCAGCGGTACGAAATAGGCCGGGGTGCGCAGGAATCGGCCCTCCGCGAACCGGCCCCGGCCGTCGTCGCGGACCCGCAGGACGACCAGCCCCGTGGAGACCGGGGCGACGATCCCGGCGTCCGGGGCGCACTGCGCGAGCCAGTCGTACGGGATCACGGGCAGGGTGCAGGTGGCCAGGATCCGGTCGAAGGGCGCCCGCCCCGGTACGCCCCGCGCCCCGTCGCCCGTGACGACCGCGGGACGCCGGCCCGCCGCGGCCAGATGGGCCCGCGCGGATTCGGTGATCTCCGGGTCGAGGTCGACGGTGGTGACCCGGTCGTCGCCGACGCGGTGGCAGAGCAGGGCCGCGTTGTAGCCGGTGCCCGCCCCGATCTCCAGCACCCGGTCCCCGTACCGCACCTCCAGCGCCTCCAGCATCAGCGCCATCAGCGACGGCTGGCTGCTGGAGGAGATCAGCTCGCCGTCCCTGACCCGGGTGGCCAGCGGCCCGTCGGTATAGGCGCCGCGCAGCCAGCGGTCACGGCGTACGGGATCGGGGTCCTCGCCCCACAGCCGTTCCCAGCGGGCGGGCCGGCCCGTGCCCGCGGGCACGGGAACGTAGTAGTACGGCACGAAGAGATGGCGGGGGACCTCCTCGAAGGCGAGCCGCCACGCGGGGTCCCGCAGTCCGCCGTCGGCCACCATCGCACTCACCAGCGCGCGGCGGGCCTCGTCGGCGGGCTCGGCGTACCGCTGCGGAAGGGTCCCCATGTCTCCCACTGTGCTGCGCGGGCGGCCCCGAGGCGAGCACCGCCCGCCCCGCGCGGCGGCCCGCCGCCCCGCTCCGGTGGCTCGGCCATCGGTCCCGGGCCCGGAGGACCTAGGACCCCGGTCCTGGTCCCGGTCATCTGAGACGATGGACGGGTGAACGAGATTCCCCGGGGCACCCTTCAGGAGCAGACCTTCTACGACCAGGTCGGCGGCGAGCCGACCTTCCGTCGCCTTGTTCACCGGTTCTACGAGGGCGTCGCCGACGACCCGCTGCTGCGGCCGATGTATCCGGAGGAGGACCTCGGCCCGGCCGAGGAGCGGTTCACGCTCTTCCTGATGCAGTACTGGGGCGGCCCGCGGACCTACAGCGAGAACCGCGGTCACCCTCGGCTGCGGATGCGGCACGCCCCGTTCCGGGTCGACCGGGCGGCGCACGACGCCTGGCTGAGGCATATGCGGGACGCGGTGGACGAGCTGGAGCTCGCGCCGGAGCACGCGACCCAGCTGTGGAACTACATGACGTACGCCGCCGCCTCCATGATCAACACCGAGGGCTGAACCGGCGGTTCCGGCTCTGAGGGCTCTGAAGGCTCGGGAGTCCCGGTTCCGGCTCCGGCTCCGGCTCCGGCTCCGGCTCCGGCTCCGGCTCCGGCTCCGGGATCCTGGTCGGCGGCGATCAGCCCGCGTGCCCCATCCGGTACGACAGTTCGGCGGCGACCGCGGCGGTCCGCCCGGCGATCTCCGGCAGCAGCTCGGCCCGCAGCCGGTAGGCGGGCCCCGACACGCTCAGCGCGCCGGTCACCGTACCGTCGTAGCACCACACGGGCGCGGCCACCGCGTTGAGCCCGGTCTCCAGCTCCTCGACGGCGATCGCGTACCCCCGCTCCACCGTCTCGTCGAGCAGCCGTGCCAGCCGGGCGGGGTCGGTCACGGTCCCCGGTGTGAAGGCGTCGAGCCCGGCCGTGAGCACCCGGTCGCGTACGGCGCCCGGCGCGTGCGCGAGCAGCACCTTGCCGCTGGAGGTGGCGTGCAACGGGGTCCGGCGGCCGATCCAGTTGTACGTGGTCACCGACGCGGCGCCCCTGGCCTGGGCGACGTTCACGGCCGTGTCGTCGTCGAGTACGGCCACATTGACCGTGTCCCCGACCTCGTCGGCGAGCGCCCGGCACAGCGGCGCCGCCTCCTGGACGATGTCCAGCCGTCCGGCGGCCGCGCCCGCGAGGCGCAACATGCCCGCGCCCAGACGGTACTTGCCGCGCTCGCGGGACTGCGTCACCAGGCCGCGGTTCTCCAACGCTCCCAGCAGCCGGAACGCGGTCGACTTGTGGACCCCCAGCTCACCGGCGATCTCGGTCACCCCGGCCTCGCCGTGCCGGGCCAGGCTCTCCAGCACGCTCACGGCCCGGTCCACGGACTGCACCGCTCCGGATCTGTCGGTCGTCATCTCTCCCCCAGCACGCCGGTGCTCAGCCGCCCCGGGTGGGGGTGACGCTCAGTCCGCCGAGACCGTTCGCCCGGACGGCGATCGACCCGAAGGGCGTACGGAGGCGCAGCCAGGAGCCCGGGGCGGTCAGCAGGGCCACGGGTGCGCCGGGGCGCAGGAATCCCAGGGAGTGCGCGGCGTGCACGGCGCGCAGCGGCAGTCCGGTTCCGGCGACGTCGCGCGACCAGATCTCGCGTCCGATGCGGTCGCGTTCGGCGCGGGTACGGCGCTCGGCCGGGAGGTCCTCGTCACGGCGGCGGAACTCGGCGACGGCCGCGGCGACCGCGGCACGCATCTCGGCGACGCCGGGAAGCCCGGGGGAGGCGCTCCAGCCGCCGCGGGGCGGCAGCACACCGGTCCACGGCGGTCCTGTGACGGGCGCGGGGAGGGTGAATCCGGTGCCCCGGACCCGTTCGAGCAGTTCACCGGCGGAGACGGTGGTGTCGAGGGCGATCGGGGTGCTCAGCCGGGCGGTCCTGATCGCCAGCACCTCGAAGGAGGGCGGGCGGCCGAAGATCGCGAGATGCGGCTGGGGGCGGCCGTCCGGGCCGCCCGCCTGGAGGCGGACGGCTGCGGCGCGGTCGTAGTGGAGCAGCCTGGCGAGGAAGGCGGTGAGATCGTCCGCCTCGCGGGCGTCGGCGAGATCCGGGCTCTGCACGGGGACCGTCATGCGACCAGGGCGCCCTTGTCGGCCTCCTCCAGATACCGGCGGAGGTGGGTGCGCTCCTCGGCGCTGATCCGGCGCGGGCGGCCCGCCGCGAGGTCGTAGGGGACGACGACCGTGGAGGCCCGTACATAGACCTGGGCGGCGCCCTCGGCGTCCTTGACCTCGTAGGCGACGGTCAGCGACGCGGCGCCGATCTTGGTCACCCAGGTCTCGACGACGACGGGCTCATGGCGGTGGACCAGCGGCCGTACGTAGTCGATCTCGTGGCGGGCCACCACCGAACCCCCGGAGAAGGAGGCGGAGCCGTCGGACGGCCGGAGCCGGAACATGAAGTCGATCCGCGCCTCCTCCAGATAGCGGAGGAAGACGACATTGTTGACGTGCCCGAAGGCGTCCATGTCGGACCAGCGGAGCGGACAGCTGTAGATGTGCCGGGCCATGGGTGACGGTTCCCGCCTTCTCGGTCTCTGACGTGGTTCGTGCTCCGGGCTCCGGTTTTCCCCGGGTCCCGAGTCCCCCCGTCCGGCCGGCAGCCGGCCGGACCGGGGGCGGGGGTATCAGCCCCGGGTGAGCTTCTTGTACGTGGCGCGGTGCGGCCGGGCCGCGTCCGGGCCGAGCCGCTCGATCTTGTTCTTCTCGTACGTCTCGAAGTTGCCCTCGAACCAGAACCACTTGGAGTCGCCCTCGTAGGCGAGGATGTGGGTGGCCACCCGGTCGAGGAACCAGCGGTCGTGGGAGACGACCACGGCGCAGCCGGGGAACTCGAGCAGCGCGTTCTCCAGGGAGGACAGGGTCTCGACGTCGAGGTCGTTGGTCGGCTCGTCGAGGAGCAGCAGATTGCCGCCCTGCTTGAGGGTGAGCGCCAGGTTGAGGCGGTTGCGCTCACCGCCGGAGAGGATCCCGGCGGGCTTCTGCTGGTCCGGGCCCTTGAATCCGAAGGCGGACACATAGGCGCGGGACGGCATCTCGACCTGGCCGACGTTGATGTAGTCCAGCTCGTCGGAGACCACGGCCCACAGCGACTTCTTGGGGTCGATGTTCTCGCGGCTCTGGTCGACGTAGCTGATCTTGACGGTGTCGCCGACCTTGATGGTGCCGGCGTCCGGCGCCTCCAGGCCCTGGAGCATCTTGAACAGCGTCGTCTTGCCGGCGCCGTTGGGGCCGATGATGCCGACGATGCCGTTACGGGGCAGGGTGAAGCTGAGGTCGTCGATCAGCAGCTTCTCGCCGAAGCCCTTGGAGAGGTTGTTGACCTCCACGACGATGCTGCCGAGACGGGGGCCCGGCGGGATCTGGATCTCCTCGAAGTCCAGCTTCCGCATCTTGTCGGCCTCGGCCGCCATCTCCTCGTACCGGGCGAGCCGGGCCTTGGACTTGGCCTGGCGGCCCTTGGCGTTGGAGCGGACCCACTCCAGCTCTTCCCGGAGCCGCTTGGCGCGCTTGGCGTCCTTCTGGCCCTCGACCTTGAGGCGGGCCTGCTTGCTCTCCAGGTACGTGGAGTAGTTGCCCTCGTAGCCGATGGCGCGGCCGCGGTCGAGCTCCAGGATCCAGCCCGCGACGTTGTCGAGGAAGTACCGGTCGTGGGTGATGGCGACGACGGTGCCCGCGTACTTGGCGAGGTGCGCCTCCAGCCACTGCACCGACTCGGCGTCGAGGTGGTTGGTGGGCTCGTCGAGGAGCAGCAGGTCGGGGGCTTCGAGCAGCAGCTTGCAGAGCGCGACGCGGCGCTTCTCACCACCGGAGAGGTTGGTGACCTGCCAGTCGCCGGGCGGGCAGCCCAGGGCGTCCATGGCCTGCTCCAGCTGGGCGTCGAGGTCCCACGCGTTGGCGTGGTCGAGGTCCTCCTGGAGCTTGCCCATCTCCTCCATCAGCTCGTCGGTGTACTCGGTCGCCATCTGCTCGGCGATCTCGTTGAACCGGTTGAGCTTGCCCTTGATCTCCGCGACACCGTCCTCGACGTTCTGCAGAACGGTCTTGGACTCGTCCAGCGGCGGCTCCTGGAGCAGGATGCCGACGGTGTAGCCGGGCGACAGGAAGGCGTCGCCGTTCGAGGGCTGCTCCAGACCGGCCATGATCTTCAGGACCGTGGACTTACCGGCGCCGTTCGGACCGACCACACCGATCTTGGCGCCGGGCAGGAAGCTCAGCGTCACGTCATCGAGGATGACCTTGTCGCCGTGCGCCTTGCGCGTCTTGCGCATCGTGTAGATGTACTCAGCCAAGAGAAACCGTCCGGCAGATAAGTGGGTGGGCAGAGATACACCCCATCTTGCCGTACCGCGCTCCCGGGGCGAAAACCGACGGCCCCCGAGGCCCGGCACCGAAGCCCGCCCGGCCGCGGCACGGCCCCGCCCCGCGGCGCCACGGACCCCACCCGACGCCGCCCGACGCCACCTCCCGGCCGGGGGGCGCGGCAACGTCCGGCGTCCCGTCCCGGCGGCGCCCGGGCGCCAGGTCATAGCCCGGCGCGGGCGACGTGTCCGGGAGTGTCCGGGCAGGCCGACGGCCCCGGAACGCGTCACGCTCCGGGGCCGTCACCGTGTCATCGGCGGCGCGCTGTCACTGCGCGCGCCCGTGCGGTCACTCGCCCGCGGCCGCCTTCTTCTTCCGGAGGAAGAAGACCGCGCCGCCGCCGAGGGCGACCAGGGCCACCGCGACGCCCGCGATCACCGGGGTGGCGCTGGAGCCGCCGGTCGCCGCCAGGCCGCCACCGGTGGTGGAGCCGGTCGTGCCCGCCGTGCCACCGGTCGTCGTCCCCGGGGAGGCCGTGCCGCCGCTGGTCCCGGTGCCGCCCGCCGAGTTCGGCGTGGGCTCGTTGGAGGGCTTCGGCTCCGGGTCCGGCTTACCGCTGGTCTCGCAGTCGAGGACGCCCTTGAAGCTCTCCTGGAAGTCGTTCGGACCGGTGATGGTGATGTCGTACGCCTGGTCCTCGGCGACCGGGACGGTCACCGTCTTGGAGCCGCCCGCCGGAACGGTGTACTCCTTGCCCACGAGGGTGAAGGTGAAGGGCGCGTCGCCCTTGTTGGTCGCGGTGACGTCGACGCCGCCCTTGTCGCAGTTCTCCTTGAAGGTGACCGCCGGGACCGGACCGGTCCTGGCCCAGGTCGCGGTGGCCTCCGCGGTCACGTCGGAGTTGCTGGAGCCCGCCAGGATCATGGTCTGGCTGGTACCGACCTGCGGCGCGAACACCCGGCCGACGGGAACGGTGGTGGTGGCGCTCGCGGTCAGCTTCGCCCGCCCGTCCGGGGCGTCGGCCGGGACCTCGAAGAACACCTTCGCGCCGGTGGGTACCCCGGTGACCGGCTTCCCGGCCGCGTCCACGACCTTGACGCCGGCGCCGGCCGCCTCCGGGTCGAGGGTCAGGGCCGCGCGGGCCGCGTTGGTGGTGACGGTCACCGGACCGATCCGGGTGCCCGGCTTGCCGGAGACGGCGAGCGGCTCGAACGTGAGGGACGCCTTCGGCTCCTCCAGGTTCTGCGCCTCCTTCTCCAGGTAGTCGGCCAGCTTCTCCGCGTTCTCGTCGGCGGCGGTCACATCCGCCTTGTCCGAGTAGCGCCAGATGGCGACCTGGGTACCCGCGGCGGCGGTCTTCTCGGTGAGCTGTCCGGACCCGGCCTTCCGCGCCAGCGCCGCCAGGTCGTCCACCTGCGGGTAGGAGTTCTGGAGGATCCAGCGGATCTTGCCCGCGTTCGCGTTCTTGTTGAGGACACTCTGGTCCCAGGGGGTCTCCTGGTACTTGGTGCCGTCCTCGGTCGGGTTGTGGAGGTCGATGCAGTACGTCTTGAGCGTGCCGCTGCCGTTGAGCTCGAAGAGCCCCGCGGGCATCCGGAACGGCTCCTTGTCGCCCGGAGTGTGCAGAAGCGCGGTGTCGTAGACCTTCAGCCCGGCGAGCGTGGCCACCGCGCCGCCGGTGTGCGGGACCCCGTCGAGGGCGACGGCGGCACCGGCACCGGTGAGCGCGCCGGTCGCGACCAGGCCCGTCACAGCGGTGGCGGCGGCGATACGGCGAACGGCGGAACGCCCGCGGCGACCGGACGCGGCCGAACCGGGCGCCCCTGACGACACAGACGGCGCGGAGAACAGTGCAAACACAGAAATCCCCTCCGGGCGAGGCTTCGCAGCGGTGTGCGTGATGCAGATGGGGAGTGGGCCTCGCCAACAGACTCAAGTGCCCCCGTGAGTACGGAGGGATCCTATGAACGCCGGAGCGGCCCCATCCCCCGCCGTACCGTCATACAACCATTCCGAATCGGAATCGTTATCGCAGATGCCCGCGTCAACTGCCCTCCCTCCTTTCCTTATCGACAAATCACCACTCCGCTTTACCCCCAACACCCCCCATCAAGCGGCTAATCCGCAGGTCAACGCGGAATTTCCAACTTTCGCAACAACATTGGACAAATACGGGGAGGACGACCGGAAGAAGCCGGCGAGCATCTCCGGGACCGGTGAACAGCCCGAGCGGCGAAGAGGTTGCAGGGGAAATGCAACCCCTGATCCCGTCTTCGGGCGTCCGGCGACGACCGGCCGCCGCGCATCACCTACCCTTACCCCGCCCGGGGAAGGGGCCGTCTCACGCCGCCGGAACGGGCTCACCGGTATCCGCTCCGGCGGCGGCCCGTCCGACCCGCCGGAAGGCGGATGTCCCCCGGCCGAGGTCGTGCCCCACCGAGATCGCGTCGACGTCGACATAGGTCCGCCTGCCGCCCCCGTCCCGCCCGTCTCGCCCGCCGCCGTCCCTCTCCTGGCCGGCCGGCTCGGCCTCCCGTACCCGCAATCGCCCGTGGACCAGGACCGGATCGCCGACCGACACCGACCCCGACACATTGGTGGCGAGCCCCCGCCAGGCGAAGATCGTGTAGAAGCTGGTGGGCCCGTCGGACCAGGTGGCGTTCTGCCGGTCCCAGCGCCTCGGCGTCACCGCCATCCTGAACCGCGCCACAGGGCCGTTGGCAGTCTCCCGGTACTCCACCGCCGTGGCGGCGTTCCCCACCAGCGTCACCGTCGCCTCGTACATCACGACCACTCCCCCCGGCGGACCACACGACCCGCCGCTCGACCGGACGGCCGCCCTGCGCGGCCCCGGACATCCATGCTGGAGCCGCCGCCGATTTCCGTCCCGGCCCTGTGGGTTACCGGCCGGTTGTGGAGAAACCCGTCACCCCCAGGGGACCACCCGCGCCCCGGCCGCCCCGCCCGTCGATCGCGCCCCGCGAACCGCCCAGCACCGTACGGGTGACGCCCGTGACGGTCGCGTACCGCTCCCGTACCTCCCGATAGCGCATCAGCTCACCCGAGACGGGATCGAGCACCATCGCCCGGCCGCAACCGGCCGCCGCCTCGCGCAGCCTGCGCCGGGCGTCCTGCCCGTAACGCCGCGCGGGGCCGCGTACGGCGGCCGTACAGGCCCACTCGACCAGCGGCCCGCCGACGATCCCGACCAGCATCAGCAGCGCCGGGAAGACGAGCCCCGGCGGGAACACCCCCACGATCTGCCCCACCAGCCACAGCCCGCCGTAGATCTGCAGCAGCGTCATCGACGCCTGGGCGAGGACGGCTGCGGGCCACCAGGCCGGGCGCAGCGGCCGTTTCCCGGTCTCCTCCGCCTCCTTGGCAGCCAGTTCGTCGAGGGCTTCCGGCAGCCCTTCCGAGCCCCGGACGGCCGCCTCGCGCACCGCCTGCGCCCAAGGCGCGGGCAGCCCCGAAGCCGCCTCGTCCGCGACCGTACGGACCGCCTGTTCCACCCGCTGCCGGGCCGTAGGTTCGTCCTCGGCGGGCGGCGCGCCGGGTACCGGGGCGGCACCGGGGGTGCGCCGGCGCTCGTACCAGCGCCAAAGCCGCAGCCAGGGCGTGCCGCAAGCGCGTCCCGCGTGCCGCCGCCACTCCCGTTCGGCGGCCTCGCCCGCCGCGTCGGCGCCCACCGCCTCGGCGAGCCGGTCCGCGAACTCCTCGCGCGCCCCCTCGTCGAGACCGGTCCTGCCGGTGGACACATAGGCGCCGCGCAACCCGTGCGCGGCGGCGTCGACATCGGCGGAGAGCCTGCGGGCGGCGGCGGTACGTTCCTGGACGAACGCGCCCAGCGCCTCCCGGAGTTCACCGACGCCCTCGCCCGTGAGCGCCGACAGCGCGAGCACCGTGGCGCCCGCGTCGCCGTGCTCGCCCAATGCCATGCCGTCCTCGTCCAGCAGCCGCCGCAGATCGTCGAGTACCTGATCGGCGGCTTCGCCGGGGAGCCGGTCGATCTGGTTGAGCACCACGAAGGTGATCTCGGCATGGCCCGCGAGCGGCCGGAGATAGCGTTCGTGCAGGGCGGCGTCCGCGTACTTCTCCGGGTCGACGACCCAGATCACGGCGTCGACCAGGGCGAGGACCCGGTCGACCTGGTCGCGGTGCTTGCGCAGCGCCGAATCGTGGTCGGGGAGGTCCACCAGGACCAGGCCCGACAGCTCCTCGGCGCCGCCCGCCAGCGGTCGCCGCCGCAGCCGGGGCGGGATGGCGAGCCGGTCGAGCAGCCCGGCCGCGCCCTCCGACCAGACACAGGCGATCGGCGCCGATGTGGTGGGTCTGCGCAGACCGGTCTCCGACAGCGGTACCTGCGCGAGGGTGTTGAAGAGGGTGGACTTACCGCTGCCGGTGGCCCCGGCGACGGCGACGACGGTATGCCGTCCGGAGAGCCGCTGCCGGGCGGCGGCCTCGCCCAGGACCCGTCCGGCCTCGGCGAGCGCGTCGTCGTCGAGGCGGGCGCGGGAGAGGCCGACGAGTTCCCGCAGGGCGTCGAGCCGGACCCGGATCCCGCCACCGGAAAATCCCGGAGCCTCCCCTTCCGCCTCGTTTTCCTCCTGCTCCAACGTCACGTGCTCGTCGACGGAGGCGGGTGCGGGGGCGGGTGCTGGAGCGGGGGCGGCCCGCCGGGCGATCAGTCCGTCGTCCCAGCTCCGGTCGTCGTCTTCCACGCCAGTCACTTCACCTTCTGCAGTACGGACAGGGCCGCGATCAGCCCGGCCTGGGGCTCGGGCGAGACATCGAGGGCGTCGACGGGCGCCAGCCTGCGGTCGCGTTCCCCGTCGAACACCGATCCGACGGCGGCGGTCAGCAGTTCACCGCCGCGGTCGCGGAGCCGGAGCGCGGCCTGCGCCCCGATCCGCTCGGCGAGCCGCTCCCCCGCCGAACGGGCCCGCCGCCCGCCGAGGAGGGCGGCGGCGACGAGGGCGGCGACGGTCTCGGGATCGGGAGCGGGGGTACGTTCCAGCTGCCCCACCTCCTCGTCCGCCAGCTCCTCCAGCTCCCGCCGCCACCGCCGGACCGCGATACCCATCCGCTCGCCCGCCTCGGGGTCGGTCCGTACGGCGGCCACCCCGGCCGACGCGGGGTCGCGGCGCCAGGCGTCCCGTACCCGCTCGTCGGCGGCGGCCACGGCACACTGCACCAGCGCGGCCAGCCCGTCGGCCAGCGCGTCCAGCAGCTCGCCCGCGGTGCTGTCGCGGGGGAAGCCGCGCCACCGGGTCCTGGCGTCCCCGGCGAGCACGGCCCCGGCGGTCAGCCGCTGGTCGAGCCGGGCGCGCTCGGTCTCGTACGCGTCCTCCACGGTCCCCGTGAGCCGTACGGTGGCCGCGTACTGCCCGGCGACGGCGGCGGCCAGCTCGGGCATCCGCGCCTTGAGGGAGTCGACGACCCCGGTCGCGGTCCGCCCGAGCGCCTGCTGCCGTGCGGCCGGGTCCAGCACCCGGTGGGCGAGCCACTCGTACAGGGGCGCGACGGCGGAGGTCGGCAGCAGCCCGCTGCCCCCGCCCGCGGACTCCGGCAGCTCCGGGATGGTGAACCGGGGCAGATGCCCGAGCCCGGCCTTGGTGAGCAGCGCCGCGTACTGTCTCGACACCTCCGCGACGACCTGGTGCGGTACCCGGTCGAGCACGGTGACCAGTGTGGCGTCGTACTCCTTGGCGGTACGGAGCAGATGCCAGGGCACCGCGTCGGCGTACCGCGACGCGGTGGTGACCATCACCCAGACGTCGGCCGCGCAGATCAGCTCGGCGGCGAGCAGCCGGTTCTCGACGACGAGCGAGTCGATATCGGGCGCGTCGAGCAGCGCGAGCCCCCGCGGCAGGGCCCCCGCCGTCTCCACCCGCAGCTCCCCGCTCCCCCCGCCATCGTCGACGGCCTCCTCCCGATGCGGCGGCCGGACCCGGGCGAGCCGGGGCAGGACCCGGGCCCCGATGAACCAGTGCTGATCGTCGGGATGGCACACGAGCACCGGCGTCCTGGTCGTCGGCCGCAACACCCCCGCCTCCGTGACCCGCCGCCCCACGAGCGAGTTCACCAGCGTCGACTTCCCCGCCCCGGTCGACCCCCCGATCACTGCGAGCAGCGGCGCCCCCGGATCCTTGAGCCGTGGTACGAGATAGTCGTCGAGCTGCGCGAGCAGCTCCCCCCGCGTCTGCCGGGCCCTGGGCGCCCCCGCCAGCGGCAGCGGCAGACGCACGCCGGCCACACGGTCGCGCAGGACGGTCAGAGCGTCGATCAGCTGAGGCCGGGCATCCAAGGTCACCACATGTGAAGAATGCCCAATTTTTCAGCTATTTTGAAGCGTATGGCCATGTCTGCGCGCCGGTCGGACACAAGGGGCAGAGGGGATGAGTGGGGCGCAGGCATAACGAGTGCACAACACCCGGGACCAGAGGCGGGAAAAGCGATGCAGGAATCGCACCTGCCTGCGATTATCGGTTCGCTTCACCGAACCTCCACATCGAGCCACGCAGGCGAAGCATCGGGGTCAAGGCGACGGGAGCCCTATCCTTGTCCCCGGCACGGCCACGGACTCAAGCACTCCGTTTCCCACGGCCACCCACCACACCCGGCCCCCGTAGCTCAGTGGATAGAGCAGGCGCCTTCTAAGCGCTTGGCCGCAGGTTCGAGTCCTGCCGGGGGCGCTTTTCCTTCTTTGCCGTCCGCCCTCCCCGCCGGGAGGGCGTTTTTGCCGGTCGGGACCATTCACCGGGCGCGACCCGGTCCCGATGGAGGCCCACCGAACCGCCCCGGCGGTCCGGCTGTGGACGGTCCGGGGCGGCTCGTGGCGGCTGTTTTTTCTGAAATCTCCCCGAAGTCCGGGACCGGATCCGTCCCCCGCGCAAGGGCCCGGGGCAGCCGGAACCCTCTCAGTCGATCTTGCCCTCCAGCAGCTCCAACGACTCCTCCCACCGGCTGCGGTCCGCTCCCTCGGCTGCCCAGGCAGCAAGGCCCAGCGGAACCGTCTGACCTGGGCAGATGCATCATCATCGAGTCACTGCAAAAATGGCAGCCAAGCGAGCCTTGTAGAGCCGACTGACCTGCGACTTTACACTCGGGTCGTCATCAACCCTGGAGGGTTCGCAACGCCGGTCGTGGCGCTGCACCCAGCCGGGCCTGGCCGTCGTCATCAACCCTGGAGGGTTCGCAACGCCGGTCGTGGCGCTGCACCCAGCCGGGCCTGGCCGTCGTCATCAACCCTGGAGGGTTCGCAACGCGTCCGCCAGATAGGCCAGCACCTCCCGGACCGGGGTCGTCATCAACCCTGGAGGGTTCGCAACGCATCATGACCCAGCAGGGCATGGACCCGACCATGAGTCGTCATCAACCCTGGAGGGTTCGCAACAGGCCCTGCTCGGCTACTGCCCGCTGCCGTCGCCGAGTCGTCATCAACCCTGGAGGGTTCGCAACACCAAAACTCACACCCTCGCCCACGTCCGAGGCCACGTCGTCATCAACCCTGGAGGGTTCGCAACCCGTCGTGGAACGGCTCACCGGGCTGTCCGGGTGTGGTCGCCATCAACCCTGGAGGGTTCACAACAACGACGCGCCCCGGCCCGGCCCGTGGTCGCGCAGGTCGTCATCAACCCAGGGGGGTCGGGGTTCACAACCCAACCGACTCAGCCCCTCTCAGGCAGTCCCCGTCCCGCGTAGTAAGCCTGCAGGGCTGCCTCCGCGCCGGAGCCGAGTGCCGTCATGATCCGCTGGTAGCGGGCGGAGCGCAGATCACCCGCCACGATGACGCGCGGATGCTGACCCGTCGGCGGGCAGTAGCCGTCCGTGCCACGTACCAGGTCACCGGACGGAGCCGTAGGTGCGTTGCCGATCGACAGGTAGGCAGCATCCGCAGGCAGATCACGTCGCGTGCCGTCCGCGTCCACCGCCTCCGCCGTCACCGAGGCCCCCTCGGCAGAGCGCACCGTCAGATGCTCCACAGGCTGGAGCACAACGCGGGGGTCGTCCCGGATCTCATCCACCTTGTACGCGTCCGCCTCCGGATACGCCACCAAAAGCCGGACATCCAGGCCCGGGTGAGCCCGGAGAAAGGTGCCGATCGGGCGGTCGCCGCCGAGGACGAGGAGCGTACGGCCTTCGGCGACGTCCGCCTCCGCCTCCCACAGCGGGGGCAGGACGAGACCGGCGGGCGCCGTGACCCACGGGACGTCATCGGGCTGCAGCGGACCGACACCGGTGGCGACGACCGCGTACGGCGCCACCAGGCGCGTACCGTCATCCAACGCAACCGCCACCAGGTCGTCATCGGCACGGAGTTCGACCACCTGGCGGCCGAGTTCGAGACGGCACAGCTCGGTGGCCTTCAGCTCCGCCGTCATCGCGTCCGCCAGCTCCACACCTCTGCTGTAGCCGCCCAGAGCATTGTTCAACGCCGGGATCCGATACAGATTCCGGCACAACCGGTCCGGCTCGATCACCATCGAGCGCATACCGACACTCGCGGCCATCCGGGCCGCCGCACAACCGGCCGGCCCTCCGCCGACGACGATCAGATCGGTGTCGAAGCTGACAGACGAACCCTCATGCGACGGCGTATCGACCATGTGCCTATTCCAGCACCACGGTCCCCGCATACGCAGTGATCTGTCGCACCACGGCGTCCATCGAAACGAGTTGGCCGGATCCGATCAACCGGCGACCTACGACGAGACCGGCGTCGTGGACATCCGGGCCCGCGTCACTCGCGCACGCATCGGTCACGATCCACGGCGCGTAACCGTGCTCGAAGGCGTCCGCGGCGGACTTCAGCACGCAGCTCTCGGTGGCGATCCCACAGAAGACGAGGTCGGTCCACCCCGCCCGGCGGATCAGCTCAGTGGCTTCGGGAGTGAAGAGCGTGTACCCCGTCTTGTCGACCACGGCATGGGCCCTGGCCGCGGGCTCGGCGAGTTCCGGGACGAGATCGGTCTCCGGCGAATCACGGAGGCGGCGCCACTGGAAGAAACGCTCGTAGGGGCTGTCCGGATAGTTGAAGTAGCGGGTCAAGAGCACCGGACGACCGGCGGCGGACCACCGCGCGACCAGGTCAGAGACAGCGGGCACGGCCTGGCGGCTGTGGTGGTTCACGAAGCCGTTCTGCATATCGATGACGACCAGCGCGGCATTACCGATGTCCATACGCTCTCTCCCACCCGTGTCCTCAGCCGGCGCTCTCGCGTAGCGCGTCCTGCGCGGCACGCAGCTGTTCGGCCAGTCCGCTGGTCTTCATGATGGCCTCCCGCATCAGAACGTGCTGTGCGGTCTCCTGCGCGCGGGCCGCGGTGAGACGGGAGTACGCGGCCCGCAGAAAGCGCCAGCCGTACTCCTCGGGCATGGACGGGTCCTGTCCGTCCTCGATCATCTGCTGGACCCGGCGGGTGAAGCACCACAGGGCCTGGACCGTCAGTTCGCAGCTGATCAGCTCGTCCGCGGCAAGACTGCGGTCACGGCAGTGGGACGCGTAGGCGACCCCCGACCATCCGGCATAGCCCGTGGAGACTCCCCGTACGCCGAAGGACACGATGTCCGGGTGGTCGAATCCGGTGGCGAGGAGCGACGCCTCGACGGAGCCGTCCAGCGGGGCGGGCCCGCCGGGGGCGCCTCGGTCCACGAGGACCGAGGGGGTGGACAGCAGCCGCAGGGCGGTGTCGTGGACGTCATCGGCCCAGGGGCCGGAGGTCAGCCAGTAGAGGGAGAGGACGTACTCGGGCTTCGGGGTCTGTCGATGGTCCTCGTCCAGGAGGTCGCGGAGCTTGTCGTGTCCCCAGGGCAGATCGGTGGCGTACGAGCGGTAGCGCCAGACGGCGAGTTCGGTGAGCGACGGGGGTTCGTGCGGCTGGACGAGGTGGAAGACGGCGACCCCGCAGGCGAAGACGTGGAGGACGCACTCCCGTGCTTCCGGGTGGTCCAGCCGGGCCGAAGACGACTCCAGCCACCCCGCGCCCCCGCCGTCGTTCATACGCGCACGGAGGCGGCGGGCCCGTTCGACTCCGATGAAGACCGGCAGAAACTTGTGGGAGTCGACCGCGATGGCGCCAAGACCGGCGGTGGCGGGCGGTGCTGCGCCCTGCGCTCCGAGCGCGGCGGAGAACCGTGCTTTCGCCTCGTCCGGCGCCCGGCCGAGCGCCGTGTCGAGGACGGCCTGAGACTCGGCCCGGGGCTGATAACGGGCGCCGCCGCCCTCCCAGTTCGATACGGTCCGATCGCTCACGCCCAGATACGCGGCGAAGTCCCGCAAGCTCATACGCAGTGCGTCCCGTAAGAGTCGGGCTTCCCGCCCGGACCATCGTTGCACCGTGACCACTCGTACCCCCTCCGTACCGCCCGGCGAAACGCCGAAACGCTCAGCGTAGCGAGCCGGGTTCGGCAGAGCTGCGGCATTGCTGCAGCGCTGGTACGTCACGCTCCGCCACCGTCCTGCTCCATTCTGGTGCGACCGGGCAGGAAGGGTCGACCCGGTGCCTGTACCCCCGACCAGAAGGAGCCGCCACCATGACCGACATCGTCAAGCGCAACGCCCGCGCCATCCTCCTCGACGGAGAAGACGACCTCGTCCTGATCAAGCGCACCAAGCCGGGCCGGGACCCGTACTGGGTCACCGTCGGCGGTGGCGTCGAGGAGAGCGACTCGACCATCGAGGCGGCCCTGCGCCGCGAGGTGTTCGAGGAGCTGGGCGGCAAGGTCGCACATGCCGAACTGGTCCATCTGATCACCGACCATGTGGACGGCGGGATCGGCGTCCAGCACATCTTCGCCGCGCGTCTGGAAACGATGGACCTGGCCGCCCGTACGGGGACGGAGTTCGCCAGGCCGGAGCGGGGCGGGTACGAGGTCGTCCGGGTGCCGTTCACCGCCGAGGCCGTGCGCGGGCTGAACGTGATGCCGCCGGAGCTCGCCGAGTTCATCACCGTGAACCGGGACGCGATCGTCTCGGTCCTCGACACCCCGATCCGTGAGGCGTGAGCGATGGCGCGGGTCCCGGACTTCATCAGCCTCAACGGCCCCGACAATGCGGGGAAGACGACACACCTCACCCGGCTGGCCGAGCGGTGGGAGGGCTTCCACTCCCTGGGCTCGGTTCACGAGCACGACCCCGGGCCGTGGGCGCGGGTACGTGACGGCGGCTACGCCCGATGGTGGTTCGAGACGTCCACGACGGTCGAACTGACCGAGATGCTGCTCGTCGGCCACGCCAAGCGGGCCGCGGCCCGCGCACCGGGACGTACGGGGCTGCTGGACCGGGGCCTGCCCATGCTCCTCGCCGTGGCCGCCGCGACCTGTGTGGTCAAGGACGGGCTGACGGTGCGCGAGGCCCTCAGAACGGTGGCGGGGATCGCGGGTTCGCGGGCGGGAGCGGTGGAGACCTCGATTCTTCTGCTCCCGTCGCTCGACGCCGGGCCCAGCTACGCGGTCACGAGCGCCCGCGAGGGCCGCCCCTGGACCGGGGTGTATCCGGCGTACCAGAAAACGCTGCACGCGGTTCTGCTCCACCAGGCCGACCAAGGCGCGTACACCGCGGTCGTGGATTGCGAGGACCGCTCCGTGGATGAGGTCCACGCCGATGTGGTCGACCGCCTCGGCCCGGCCCTGCTCACCGGACTCACGGAGGGGAGTCGCCGATGACCCGGGAATCCCCGCCCCTGGCCCTTCCCCTGGGACTGATCCGAGCGTTGTCCGATCTGCCCGAGAAGGACCGGCACCGCTTGCATGACACGATCACCCGGCTCCACACCGTCAACGGACGCCTGTGGGACGCCGAGGACCGGGTACGCGGCGTCCTTCTCCCGGCCACCCGGGTCGCCGACTGCAAGCGCGAGATCGACCAGCTCAACGCCGAACGCAACGCGCTCGCCGAGCGGGCTGACGAGGTTCTCGGCACCCTGGCGGCAGCCGGCCCGGCCGACGCGCCACCGCACACCGAGACCCTCGCCTCCGTCGTCGACCGGCTGTCGGTGCTGACCTTGCGGATCCGGCACAGTGAGCGGGCCGCGGCCCGGGAGGATCTGGCCCGGCACCGCGTCCCCGCCCTCCACCGGCAACGAGCCGAACTGAGCACGGCTCTCGACGCGCTAGGTGTATTGACCTGCAACGTTGTTAACGCGGCTGATCGGCGGCTTGCCGGCCAGTGCGGTGTGGCTGCGGTGGTGGTTGTAGGTGTGGAGGA
>NZ_JBHYZV010000061.1:0-50025 GCF_042753905.1 Streptomyces sp. NPDC059248
GGCGCGGGCGCCGGCGGCCGGACTCAGGCCCCGACCAGCTCCGCCTTGTTCATCGCGGCTATGTGCCGCTCCTGCGGTCCCGTGTCGCCGCCGCCGTCCACGAGCTGGGCGGCCCCGCCGATGAGAAAGCCGCCGATCAGGATCGGCGCGACATCCGCGGTGGCGGCGCGCGCCACGCTCTCCGGGACGACCATCTTGGCCAGCTGGCCGGCGGCGCCGATCAGCAGGGCGGAGGAGGCGACGAGGGCCAGCAGGGCCTTGATCGGACGGCGACGACGCATGGGCGCTCCTGGGTGCGCGGGCCGCGACGACGACAGTGCGCCGCGGCGTACGACGGGGGCCGCCACACCGGCGGCTGATCGGACGTTAGGCCCGTACGACCCCACCGCGCCACCCCCTGTGGAAAACCCTGCCCGACCGTTGCCGGACCGGCGCCGGACCCGGCCGGAACACCGCGCCCCCGGTCGTGGCCGCCGCGATGCGCGGGAGCGCGGAAAGCGGCCGTCCCGGGAGTTCTCGGGGGTGGGGCGGCGGTGTCGCGACCGTCCCGGGACCGGCGGGACCGGGGAAACCTGTGGGACCGGTGCGCCGGGGCTCCCGCCCCGGACCTCCCACCCGCTAGCATGTAATCCATGCTCAACACTAATGACCCTTACGAGGTGCGGGCCGGGGTGCCCACGGCCGAGGTCTTCCGCCGACTGCGTACCGATGCCGGACTCTCCGACAAGAGCCCCGAGGCGGTCGCACTCGCCCTCCCCAACACCTGGTTCGGTGTGGTCCTCCACCACGGGGGCGAGCCGATCGGCATGGGCCGGATCATCGGTGACGGCGGTACCGCGTTCCAGATCGTCGACATCTGTGTGCACCCGGCGCACCAAGGCCGCGGCCTCGGCAAACGGATCATGGCCGCGCTCACCGGGGAGCTGGAGCGCCGGGCGCCCGCCACCGCCTATGTGTCGCTGATCGCGGACGGCCCCGCGCGCCATCTCTACGAGAAGTTCGGCTTCGCGGACACCGCCGCGCACGACTCCATCGGCATGTACCGCACGATGGACCGGGCCTGAGGAACGGCGAGCGCCGGACCGGCGGCTCCGGGGGAAGGGCCCCCTACCGGCCCCGGTCAGAACACATTGAGCGCCGAAGCGCCGCCCACTCCTCCGAGCAGCATGAACACCGGCATCAAGACCTTCAGCTCCACCCAGCTGCCGGCCCGGAACCGCAGCGCCTTCGGCGGGCCGATGGGGTACCAGCGCCGGTTGCCGATGGGTATCGGCCACAGGATCGGACAGCCCGAGACGGTCAGCGAGTCGCCGATGTCGTGGACCAGGGCGCCGAGCACGATCGGCAGCCCGAGCCAGAGGTACTCCTGCCCCGGCGCCGTGAACAGCCAGTCGGAGCCGTTGCCCGGCTTGTCGAGGACCCCGGCCAGGATCCAGGCGCTGGTGGCGCCCAGCAGCCAGACCAGGACGTCGCTCGACATCCGCGCGGCGCGCCACAGCAGCCCTTCGACCGCGAGCACCAGATGGACGAAGAGGATCCCGAGGACCGCCCACCGCCCGCCCGTGACGGCGATGGCGGACGCCCCGCCGCCGATCATCACGGCCCAGACCCAGGTATGGGTGAGGGTGCGGTGGCCACCCGTACGCCGGTTGTCGCCGGGTTTGCGGGTCGCTTTGTAGACCGCGTAGGAGAGTTTGTCGACGATCTCGCAGAGCGCCTTGGAGACCGGCCCGAAGGCCCGGGAGATCGTCGCCGCCTTGTGGTCGAGATCGGGCGCGAGCGCGGCGCCCGCGCAGATCAGCGCGCCGACCACGAGCACCGGCCAGGGCATGGGGTGCCCGGCGGCGGCCGTCGCCGCGCCCACCCCCAGCCAGGCCGCCGCCCCCGAGAGTGAGTGCGCCGGTCCCATCATGATCGTGTCCCCGCCCCGTGGTCGTCCGCCGTCCCCGGAACGTTTCCCCCGGGCCCGGCGGACCGCTGTCGCCGTCTTCTTCGTCTACTTCATTTACTTCGTGCACTTCGTTGTCATCGTCGCCGTGGCCGTCGCAGGTCGTACGGGTGCGGCGGTCCGGCCCGGTACGGCAGGACCGTCCCGCCCCGACGGGCCGGTCGGCGCCGGAAATCCCCGGCCGACAGGGCAGCGTACCGTCCGTGATCTTCGCCGCGCCGCCCGGATCCCCGGTCCGAGGTGAAGCGACCGGCCCGCGCCAGGCAAGATGGGGGCGTGACGCTTATCGATCAGCTGCCGCCGAACGCCGACCCCGACGCCCTCTTCGAGGGCTTCTCCTCCTGGGCGGAGGGCCGGGGCATCTCGCTCTACCCGGCGCAGGAGGAGGCGCTGATCGAAGTGGTGTCGGGGGCGAACGTCATCCTCTCCACACCCACCGGATCCGGGAAGTCACTGGTCGCTGCGGGCGCGCACTTCACGGCGCTGGCCCGCGACGAGGTGACGTTCTACACCGCTCCGATCAAGGCGCTGGTCTCGGAGAAGTTCTTCGATCTGTGCAAGATCTTCGGCACCGAGAACGTGGGCATGCTGACCGGTGACGCGTCGGTCAACGCCGACGCCCCGGTGATCTGCTGCACCGCCGAGGTGCTGGCCTCCATCGCGCTGCGCGACGGCAGGGACGCCGATATCGGCCAGGTCGTGATGGACGAGTTCCACTTCTACGCGGAGCCGGACCGCGGCTGGGCGTGGCAGATCCCGCTGCTGGAGCTGCCGCAGGCGCAGTTCGTCCTGATGTCGGCGACCCTGGGGGACGTCTCCCGCTTCGAGGAGGATCTGACCCGGCGGACCGGCCGCCCCACCGCGGTGGTCCGCTCGGCGACCCGCCCGGTCCCGCTGTCGTACGAGTACCGCCGTACGCCGATCACGGAGACCCTGACCGAGCTGTTGGAGACCCGGCAGGCACCGGTCTACATCGTGCACTTCACCCAGGCCGCGGCGGTGGAGCGGGCGCAGTCCCTGATGAGCATCAACATGTGTTCCCGGGAGGAGAAGGAACGGATCGCCGAACTGATCGGCAACTTCCGTTTCACCACCAAGTTCGGTCGCAATCTGTCGCGTTATGTCCGGCACGGGATCGGGGTGCACCACGCGGGCATGCTGCCCAAGTACCGCCGGCTGGTGGAGAAGCTGGCACAGGCCGGGCTGCTGAAGGTGATCTGCGGAACGGACACCCTCGGTGTCGGGGTGAACGTCCCGATCCGTACGGTGCTGTTCACGGCGCTCACCAAGTACGACGGCAAGCGCGTCCGCACCCTGCGGGCCCGGGAGTTCCACCAGATCGCGGGCCGGGCCGGACGGGCCGGATTCGATACGGCGGGTCTGGTCGCCGCCCAGGCGCCGGAGCACGTCATCGAGAACGACAAGGCGCTGGCCAAGGCGGGCGACGATCCCAAGAAGCGCCGCAAGGTGGTCCGCAAGAAGGCCCCCGAGGGCTTCGTCGCCTGGTCGGACTCGACCTTCGAGAAGCTGATCGAGTCCGAGCCCGAGCCGCTGACCAGCCGGTTCAATGTGACACATACGATGCTGCTGTCGGTGATCGCCCGGCCGGGCAACGCCTTCGACGCGATGCGGCGGCTGCTGGAGGACAACCACGAGCCCCGCCGCAATCAGCTGCGGCATATCCGCCGGGCCATCGCCATATACCGGTCGCTGCTGGCCGGCGGGGTGGTGGAGCGGCTGGACGAGCCGGACGCGCAGGGCCGGATCGTCCGGCTGACCGTCGACCTCCAGCACGACTTCGCGCTCAACCAGCCGCTGTCGACATTCGCGCTGGCCGCCTTCGAGCTGCTGGACCCGGAGTCGCCGTCGTACGCGCTGGACATGGTCTCCGTGGTGGAGTCGACGCTGGACGACCCGCGGCAGATCCTCGCGGCCCAGCAGAACAAGGCCCGCGGCGAGGCGGTGGCCGCGATGAAGGCGGACGGCGTCGAGTACGAGGAGCGGATGGAACGGCTGCAGGAGGTGACGTACCCGAAGCCGCTGGAGGAGCTGCTGTGGCACGCGTACGACGTCTACCGCACGAGCCATCCGTGGGTGGGCGACCACCCGGTCTCGCCGAAGTCCGTGATCCGGGACATGTACGAGCGGGCGCTCTCCTTCACCGAGTTCACCTCCTTCTACGAGCTGGCCAGGACCGAGGGCATCGTGCTGCGGTATCTGGCGGGCGCGTACAAGGCGCTGGAGCACACCATCCCGGACGATCTGAAGTCGGAGGACCTCCAGGACCTGATCGCCTGGCTGGGCGAGATGGTGCGCCAGGTGGACTCGTCGCTGCTGGACGAGTGGGAGCAGCTGGCCAATCCGGAGGTCGAGACCGCCGAGGAGGCGCGGGAGAAGGCCGATCAGGTCAGGCCGGTCACGGCCAACGCGCGGGCCTTCCGGGTACTCGTCCGGAACGCGATGTTCCGGCGGGTGGAGCTGGCCGCCCTCGACAAGGTCGGGGTGCTCGGCGAGCTGGACGCCGAATCGGGCTGGGACGCGGACGCCTGGGGCGAGGCGATGGATGCGTACTGGGACGAGCACGACGAGCTGGGCACCGGACCCGACGCCCGCGGACCGCGGCTGCTGCTGATCGAGGAGGACGAGCCGCACGGTCTGTGGCGGGTGCGGCAGATCTTCGCCGACCCGAAGGGCGACCACGACTGGGGCATCAGCGCCGAGGTCGATCTCGCGGCCTCCGACGAGGAGGGCCTGGCTGTGGTACGGGTGACGTCGGTGGGGCAGCTGTGATCCAGCGGACGGTGCCCGGGTCCCGGGCGGAATCCCCGCGTGCCAAGTCCGGCCCTGTGCGATCGGTCGGCGCACGGCCGGCGGAAGCGCGATCAGGAGGAGTGCGATGACGAATCCGGCCGAGCGCCTGGTCGATCTGCTCGATCTGGAGCGGATCGAGGTGAACATCTTCCGCGGCGCGAGCCCCGACGAGTCGTTGCAACGCGTCTTCGGCGGCCAGGTCGCCGGACAGGCACTGGTCGCGGCGGGCCGCACCACGGACGGGGAGCGTCCGGTGCACTCGCTGCACGCCTACTTCCTGCGGCCAGGCCGCCCCGGGGTGCCGATCGTCTACCAGGTGGAGCGGGTCAGGGACGGCAGGTCCTTCACCACCCGCCGGGTCACGGCGGTCCAGGAGGGCCGGACGATCTTCAATCTGACGGCGTCCTTCCACTCCCCCGAGCCCGGTGGCATCGAGCACCAGCTGCCGCCCCGGCTGGACTTCCCGGACCCCGAGACGCTGCCGAAGGTCGCGGACGAGATCCGGGAGCACCTGGGCAGCCTGCCGGAGACGCTGGAGCGGATGGCCCGCCGTCAGCCGTTCGACATCCGCTACACCGAGCGGCTCCGCTGGTCTCCCGAGGAGATCGAGGAGAAGGGGTCCGATCCGCGCAGCGCCGTATGGATGCGGGCGGTCGGTCCGCTGGGCGACGATCCGCTGATCCACACCTGCGCCCTGACCTACGCCAGTGACATGACGCTGCTGGACGCCGTGCGCATCCCGATCGAGCCCCTCTGGGGGCGGCGCAATTTCGATCTCGCGTCGCTGGACCACGCGATGTGGTTCCACCGGCCGTTCCGCGCGGACGAGTGGTTCCTGTACGACCAGGAGTCGCCGATCGCGACCGGTGGGCGCGGGCTGGCCCGGGGCCGGATCTACAACCGGGACGGCGAGCTGCTGGTGTCGGTGGTGCAGGAGGGCTTGTTCCGTCGGCTCGACGGCTGACGGAGAGCCCTGCGCCACCCCCGCACCGCAGGCCGGCCGTGAGGTGAGGGACCGTTCACAAGACCATTCACGAGAAAAGGAGTTCGAGAGATGACGACGCTGTACGACATCCCGCTGCGGAGCCTGGCGGGTGAGCCGACGTCCCTGGGGGCGTACCGGGGTTCGGTGCTGCTGGTGGTGAACGTCGCGTCGAAATGCGGACTGACGCCCCAGTACGGCGGCCTGGAGCGGATCCAGAAGGAGTACGGGGAGCGCGGCTTCACGGTCGTGGGCGTGCCGTGCAACCAGTTCGGCGGCCAGGAGCCGGGCGGCGCCGAAGAGATCGCGACGTTCTGCTCCGCGACGTACGGTGTCACCTTCCCGATGCTGGCGAAGACCGACGTCAACGGGGCCGGGCGGCATCCGCTGTACACGGAGCTGACCCGGACGGCCGACGACGCCGGGGACTCCGGTGATGTGCAGTGGAACTTCGAGAAGTTCCTGATCGGCCCGGACGGTGCGGTCGCGGCCCGGTTCCGGCCCCGGACCGAGCCGGACGCGCCCGAGGTGGTCGCGGCCATCGAGCGGCTGCTGACGGCCTGACCCCGGACGAGAGTGCCGTACGGAACGGCCGCCCGATGCCGTTCCGTACGGGCCGGGGGACGGACCGGGCGCGGGCGGGGCGCAGACCGGGCCGGGCCGAGGGCGGCTTTCCGTAGGGGCTCGTACGTCTCAGCGGATCGGGACGCCGGACAGGGTCCTGGCGATCACCAGCCGCTGGATCTCACTCGTGCCCTCGAAGATGGTGTAGATCGCGGCGTCCCGGTGCATCCGCTCGACCGGGTACTCCCGGGTGAAACCGTTCCCGCCGAGGATCTGCACGGCCCGCGCGGTGACGTCCTTCGCCGTCTCACTGGCGAAGAGTTTGGACATCGAGCCCTCGGCAGCGTCGAACGGCCGGCCCGCCGCCGCCATCCACGACGCCCGCCACACCAGCAGCCGGGCCGCGTCGATCCTGGTCCGCGCGTCCGCGAGCTGGAAGGCGATGCCCTGGTTGTCGATGATCGGCCGGCCGAACTGGGTACGGGTACGGGCATAGTCGAGCGCGATCTCGTACGCGGCGCGGGCCGTGCCGACCGCCATGGCGCCGACGGCGGGGCGGGACGCCTCGAAGGTCGCCATGGCGGCGTTGCCGACCCGCTCGCCCCCGCCACCGCCGTTCCGTGACCGCTCACGGGCCCTGGCGAGGCGTTCGTCGAGCCGCTCCTTGCCGCCGAGGAGGCAGTGTCCGGGGATCCGGACGCCGTCGAGGACGACCTCGGCGGTGTGGGAGGCGCGGATGCCGTGCTTTCTGAACTTCCGGCCCTGGGTGAGCCCGGGGGTGCCCGGCGGGACGACGAAGGAGGCATGCCCCTTGCTGCCCAGCTCCGGGTCGACGACGGCGACGATCACATGGACGTCGGCGATCCCGCCGTTGGTGACCCAGGTCTTGGTCCCGTCGAGCACCCATTCGTCCGTCGCCGGTAGATGGACGGCGCGGGTCCGCATCGCGCCCACGTCCGACCCGGCTTCGGGCTCGGACGAGCAGAAGGCGGCGACCTTCACATCGCCGGGGTCCCCGTACATCTGCGGAATCCAGGTACCGATCTGCTCCTCGGTGCCGTTGGCGAGGACCCCGACGGCGGCCAGACCCGTACCGACGATGGACAGGGCGATGCCCGCGTCGCCCCAGAACAGTTCCTCCATGGCGATCGGGATCCCGAGGCCGGTGGGGTCGAAGTACTGCTGGGCGTAGAAGTCGAGGGAGTAGATCCCGACTTCGGCCGCCTCCTGGATCACCGGCCAGGGAGTCTCCTCGCGCTCGTCCCACTCGGCGGCGGCCGGGCGCATCACATCGGCGGCGAAGCCGTGCAGCCAGTCGCGTATCTGCTTCTGCTCGTCGTTCAGTTCGAACGCGGACGTCGCCATATCCCCTCCAGTAACACGATCACCAACCGCTGGTTACTTGCGGTAACGGCAGTCTGTTACCGGGCGGTAGAGCATGTCAACCGACCCCGCGGCCGGTCCGTGGCGTGCGGGAGGGTGTTAGTTTGCGCTGGCGTCAGGCATATCGCACGGGCGGGGAGAACGACTGATGGAGACCACGCGGCAGCCCGCCGACCGGGACCGGTCGGCGGCCGAACAGCGCCGCAGGGAGCTGCTGGAGGCGGCCGACCGGGTCGTGCTCCGCGACGGCCCCGGTGCGTCCATGAACGCGATCGCCGCGGAGGCGGGCATCACCAAGCCCATCCTGTACCGGCACTTCGGCGACAAGGGCGGTCTCTACCGGGCCCTGGCCAAACGTCACACCGACGCGCTCCTTGAAGCGTTGCGCGAAGCGCTGGACGCCCCGGCGGACCGCCGGGAGCGGATCGCGGCGACCCTCGACACCTATCTCGCCGCCATCGAGGCACGACCGCAGGTCTACCGGTTCCTGATGCATCCGGCGGAGGCCGCGACCGCAACGGCACCGGGGCCCGGGCCCGGGCCGACACCGGCCGGGAACGCGACCGACACCGGGTCCGCGTCCTCATCTGTGTCCACGTCTCCGGAGACCGGATTCGACGTCGGCCGGCACTCCGCGCCCCTGCTGCGGCGGCTGGGCGAGGAGCTGGCCCAGGTCATCGGCGAACGGGTCGACCTCGGCCCGGCCGGCGGCCGGCTGGCCCGGGTCTGGGGACACGGCATCGTCGGGATGATGCACGCGGCGGGCGACTGGTGGCTCGGCGAGCGGCCGTGCTCACGCGCCGAACTCGTCGCGGATCTCACCGACCTGCTGTGGGGACGGCTCGCCACGGTCGGGGACCGCGACGGCGGCCCCGGGTTCTGAACCGTACGCCACCCGGGGCGGCCGCCCCCTCGCGACCGGCGCTCCGCGGGTCCGGTGTCAGGGGTCCGTGAGGGGCCGTGCGGCGGCACCGTCGTCGGGGCGGCTCCCGATACGCGACGCCCACGGCGACCGCGCGACCGCGCGCAGCAGCCGGGTACGGCGCAGGCCCGTGAGCCGGTCCGCGTACACCACACCGTCCAGATGGTCGGTCTCGTGCTGGAGGCAGCGCGCGAAGAAGCCGGTCCCCTCCACCCGTACCGGCGCCCCGGTCACCGTGAAGCCCTCGACCACCGCCCGGTCGTATCGAGGGGTCCCGGCCTCCAGGCCGGGCAGCGACAGACAGCCCTCGGGGCCGCGCAGCTCCACCCCGTCGGCCTCGACAAGACGCGGATTGACCAGGTGCCCGAGGTGGCGGACGTCCTCGTCGTCGGGGCAGTCGTAGACGAACACCCGCAGGCCCACCCCCACCTGATTGGCCGCCAGGCCCACCCCCCTGGCCGCGTACATGGTCGCGAAGAGGTCCTCGACCAGCCGGTGCAGTCCGGGGCCGAAGTCGGTGACGGTCTCGCAGGGGGCGTGCAGCACGGGATCGCGGAAGAGGCTCACGGGCCGTACGCGTCCGGAACTGCCGGGGATCGGCCGGTTTCGCATGCCCGCAAGCCTACGTTCCGACGGGTCCCGGCCGCGTGGCGCGGTGCCGCGGTACGGCGGCGGGGCCGGACCTGGATAGGCTGGGGTCGACCGATGCAAGGAGGATCAAGGACCATGGCAGGCACCTCGGAGCCACTGACGCCTCGCGCCAAGCTCGCCGTGACGGCCGGCAAGGCGGCGGCGGCGGTGTCACGTGCGGCCGGACGCGGCAGCGGCTCGGTCATCGGCGGCAAGGTCGCGCTCAAACTCGACCCCGATCTGCTGGGTCGGCTGGCGCAGCACCTGGACGTCGTCCTGGTGTCGGCCACGAACGGCAAGACGACGACGACACGGCTGATCGCGGAGGCGCTGCGCGCCGCCGGGCCCGTGGTCTCCAACGCGCTGGGCGCCAATATGCCGGCCGGGATCACCTCGGCGCTGGCGGGCGGTTCCAGCGCCAAGTTCGGTGTGATCGAGGTCGACGAGAAGTATCTGGCGGGGGTCGCGCGCGATGTGACGCCGAAGGCGATCGCGCTGCTGAACCTCTCCCGCGACCAGCTCGACCGGGCCGCCGAGACCCGGATGCTGGCGGAGAAGTGGCGGGAGGGCCTCGCGGGCACCAAGGCCGTCGTGATCGCCAACGCGGACGACCCGCTGGTGGTGTGGGCGGCCTCGTCCTCCCCGCATGTGGTGTGGGTGGCGGCCGGACAGGCGTGGAAGGACGACGCCTGGTCCTGCCCGTCCTGCGGCGGAGTGATGCAGCGGCCTGGCGACGACTGGTACTGCGGCGAGTGCGGCTTCCGCCGCCCCGCGCCCAGCTGGGTGCTGAGCGGCGACCACGTCCTCGACCCGCACGGCTCGGCCTGGCCCATCCATCTCCAGCTCCCGGGCCGGGCCAACAAGGCGAACGCGACCAGCTCGGCGGCGGTCGCCGCCTGCTTCGGTGTTCCGCCGCAGGTGGCGCTGGAGCGGATGTACCAGGTGCAGGCGGTCGCCGGGCGCTATGACGTGGTCACCTTCAACCAGCGCGAGCTGCGGCTGCTGCTGGCGAAGAACCCGGCCGGCTGGCTGGAGACGTTCTCCCTGATCGACCCGCCGCCGACCCCGGTGATCCTCTCGGTGAACGCGCGCGGCGCGGACGGTACCGACACCTCCTGGCTCTGGGACGTCGACTACACCCGGCTCGCGGGCCACCCCATCGTGGTCATCGGCGACCGCCGGCTAGACCTGGCGGTCCGGCTCGAGGTCGCGAACCTGGACTTCCGGGTCTGCGAGACCGTCGACGAGGCCGTGGCCATGGCGCCGCCCGGGCGGATCGAGCTGATCGCGAACTACACCGCCTTCCAGGACGTCCGCCGCCGCGTGGGCAACTGACCCGACCGGACCGAAGAGAGCGAGAGACTTCCAGCATGGCCGACAACAGCCTGCGTCTGGTCTGGATCTACCCGGACCTGCTGTCCACCTACGGCGACCAGGGCAACGCCCTGGTCGTGGAGCGGCGGGCCCGGCAGCGCGGCCTCGACGTCCAGCGGGTGGACGTCCGCAGCGACCAGCCCGTCCCCACCTCCGGCGACATCTACCTGATCGGCGGCGGTGAGGACCGTCCGCAGCGGCTGGCCGCCGAGCGGCTGCGGCGCGACACCGGGCTGAGCCGGGCCGCCGAGAACGGCGCGATCATCTTCTCCGTCTGCGCCGGCTACCAGATCCTCGGCCACGAGTTCATCAACGACCTCGGGCAGCGGGAACCGGGCCTGGGCCTGATCGATGTGATCTCCACCCGGGGCGAAGGCGATCGCTGCGTCGGCGACGTCCTCGCGGACATCGACCCCCGGCTGGGGCTGCCGCAGCTCACCGGATTCGAGAACCACCAGGGCATCACCCACCTCGGACCCACCGCGCGGCCCTTCGCCCGGACCGTCCTGGGCCGCGGCAACGGCACCGGTGACGGCACCGAGGGCGCGTACAACGAGACCGTGTTCGGTACGTATATGCACGGTCCGGTCATGGCGCGCAATCCGCAGATCGCGGATCTGCTGCTGAAGCTGGCGCTCGATGTGAACGCCCTGCCGCCGGTCGACGACCGGTGGTACGAGGCGCTGCGCAACGAGCGCATCACCACGGCGACCCAGCCCGCCTGAAACCCGGCGCCCCAGCCGCCTGAGACCCGGGCATCCCGGCCCGCCGAATCCGGCGTTCCGACCCGCCCGAATCCGGCGTTCCGAAGTCCCCGAGCCGTCCGGCCGGGGACTTCGCCGTATCCCGGGACGGACCGGGGTACGTACCCCGGGGGCGTCGGCGCGGCCCCGGTCCGCGCGGGCGGCACGGTCCCGGGCCGTCCCATCAGGCGGACGCCCCATTCGGCCGGTACCCCCGGGCGCCGGTAGGGTGAGGCTCGATCCAGCCGGACGACGTGGTCCGGGAGTCGGCCCACGTTGCAAAGGTAATTCGGGCAATGCGCATTGGTGTGCTCACTTCCGGAGGCGACTGCCCCGGTCTGAACGCCGTCATCCGGTCCGTCGTGCACCGCGCGGTCGTCGACCACGGCGACGAGGTCATCGGCTTCCACGACGGCTGGAAGGGCTTGCTGGAGTGCGACTACCGCAAGCTCGACCTGGACGCGGTGGGCGGCATCCTGGCCCGCGGCGGAACGATCCTGGGGTCGTCCCGGGTCCGGCCCGAGCAGTTGCGGGACGGTGTGGAACGAGCCAAGGGCCACTGCGCCGATCTGGGGCTCGACGCGGTCATCCCGATCGGCGGCGAGGGCACCCTCAAGGCCGCGCATCTGCTCTCCGAGGGCGGGCTGCCGATCGTCGGCGTACCGAAGACGATCGACAACGACATCGCCGCCACCGATGTGACCTTCGGTTTCGACACCGCGGTCGGGGTGGCCACGGAGGCGCTGGACCGGCTGAAGACCACCGCCGAGTCGCATCAGCGGGTACTGATCGTGGAGGTCATGGGCCGCCACACCGGGTGGATCGCGCTGCACTCGGGGATGGCGGCCGGCGCCCACGCGATCGTCGTACCGGAGCGCCCCTTCGACATCGAGGAGCTGACCAAGCGGGTCGGCGCCCGGTTCGAGGCGGGCAAGCGGTTCGCGATCGTCGTGGTCGCGGAGGGCGCGAAGCCCCGTGAGGGCACCATGAACTGGGACGAGGGCGGCAAGGACGTCTACGGCCACGAGCGGTTCGCCGGGGTCGCTCGCCAGTTGTCCAACGAGCTGGAGGACCGCCTCGGCAAGGAGGCGCGGCCGGTGATCCTCGGCCATGTGCAGCGGGGCGGTACGCCGACCGCGTACGACCGGGTCCTGGCGACCCGGTTCGGCTGGCACGCGGTGGAGGCGGCGCACCGGGGCGAGTTCGGCATGATGACCGCCCTGCGCGGCACGGACATCACGCTGGTACCGCTGGCGCGCGCGGTGGAAACCCTCAAGACGGTCCCGGACGCCCGGTACGACGAGGCGGAGTGCGTGCTGTAGCTCCGTCGGCGCCTCTCCACCGGCGTGGAACCGCCCCCGGCCGCACTCGCGGCCGGGGGCGGTTCTACTCTGGTCCCGCAAGGCACGCACAGCAGAATCAGGAGCCGGCGGATGGATCACAGCGAGCACGGCACATCGATGGATCTGCCGCCGTTCACGCTGGGACGCGGTCTGGAACTCTCCCCCGACCCGTTCTTCCTCGTCGGCAGCCTGGTGGCGCTCGCGCTCTACGGCTGGGGCGTGACCCGGCTGGTCCGGCGGGGCGACGCCTGGCCCGTGGGGCGGACCGTCTTCTTCGTCGTCGGCGTACTCACGGTGCTGCTGGCGATGTGCACCAAACTCAACGACTACGGCATGGTCATGTTCAGCGTGCACATGGTGCAGCACATGATCATCAGCATGGTCTCCCCGATCCTGCTGCTGCTCGGCGCGCCGGTGACGCTGGCGCTGCGGGCGCTGCCGCCGGCGGGCCGGGGCCGGACCGGGCCGCGCGAGCTGCTGCTCGCCCTGCTGCACAGCCGCTATATGCGGATCATCACCCATCCCGTCTTCACGATCCCCCTCTTCATCGCGAGCCTGTACGGGCTGTACTTCACGCCCCTCTTCGACTTCCTGATGGGCTCCAAGGCGGGCCATATCGCGATGATGATCCACTTCCTCGCGGTCGGTCTGGTCTTCTTCTGGCCGATCATGGGCGTGGACCCGGGTCCGCACCGGCCGGGCTATGTGATGCGGATGCTGGAGCTGTTCGCGGGCATGCCGTTCCACGCCTTCTTCGGGATCGCCCTGATGATGGCCAGCTCGCCGATGGTGGAGACGTACGACAGCCCCCCGGCGTCGCTCGGGATCGACGCGCTCGCCGACCAGAACGCGGCCGGCGGTATCGCGTGGGCGTTCAGTGAGATCCCCTCGGTGCTGGTGCTGATCGCGCTCGTCTTCCAGTGGTACCGGTCGGACCAGCGGCAGGCCCGGCGGAAGGACCGGGCGGCGGACCGGGACGGCGACAAGGAGCTGGTGGCGTACAACGCCTATCTGGCGCAGCTCCACGCCCGCAGTGGCGGTACCGGGACGGCCCGGGTCCCGGCGGAGGCAAAGGCCCCCACGGGCGGGGATTCCATGGCGGAGGAGGCCCCGGCGGGCGCCGGGGACGGCGACGGCGGACAGCGCCGGGAGCAGGGCGCGGGCGCCGGGCGGTAGCGCCGACGGCCCTTCCGGGGTGACCATGGCGGTGGCCACGGTCGTCGTCCGAGGAGGGCGCGTATGCCCGGTTCCACGAGAGCGATGGGTGCCATCACGATCGGCACCCTGGTGGTGGTCACCGCCTACACGGTGGCGCTCGGCAGCAACGGCTGGCTCTGGTTCGGCTGGGTGGTGCTGGGGCTGCTGACCGTCGGGATGATCGCCGCACGGAACTGATCGGTGGCCCGCTCCGGGAGGGGGCGGGCCTCACCCACGGGTGGCAGGGTGGCGGTGGGTCCGGAGTCCCGGTGGACCCGGCCGCGGCGCCGTACGGTCCGGGTGAACCAGATGACCTTGCCGTCCACGGTGCCGCAGGTGCCCCAGCTGTCGCTGAACTGGGCGACGGTGGCGAGACCGCCCCGGGCGGGAGAGGAGCTGGTCACCCTCGGCATCCGATGGTCCCGGTCGGCGACGGAGGCGCTGAGGCGGCGGCCGGTCCAGCGCAGCTCGATCACACAGGTCGGATCGTCGGGGACGTGCCGGACGACATTGGTTATCAAGGCGTCGACGGCCCGGCAGACCGGGCCGATATGGGCTTCGAGGTCCCAGTGCCGCAGATGGGCGGCGAGAATGCGCCTGATCTGCGGAATCCGCTCCTCCGTCGCCCAAACTTCCATGCTGTATCCGCAGGCGGTCCGACCGTGCATGACCATGGCTCCTCACCGCGGCAGTCCGGCCCCTCCCCGCTACGACACCCCCCGAATATCACGGAAAGTGGCCGACTGACGCTTTCGGGTCACTGCCCAGGGTGAACCCGGGTCCCGGGGGCCGCAACAGCACGGGGGCCCCTCCCGTCCGGGCGCGGGCCGGGACGGGGTGCGCCGGAACGGTGACCCGCCCGTCGACGGGCACATAAAATGACCGCGTTCGAGAAATTCCGCAGGACCAGGGGCGCATTCCCCCACCGACCGGCCCGCTGCTGAAGGAGCACCCCCGACGTGTTCTACCACGTGCTCAAATATGTTCTTCTGGGGCCGCTGCTGCGGTTGCTGTTCCGGCCCAGGATCGAGGGTCTCGAACACATTCCCGAGGAGGGCGCGGCCATCGTCGCCGGGAATCATCTGTCGTTCTCCGACCATTTCCTGATGCCCGCCATCCTCAAACGGCGTATCACCTTCCTCGCGAAGGCGGAGTATTTCACCGGTCCGGGGCTCAAGGGTCGGCTGACCGCCGCGTTCTTCCACAGTGTGGGGCAGATCCCGGTGGACCGTTCCGGCAAGGAGGCGGGGCAGGCGGCGATCCGTGAGGGGCTCGGCGTCCTGAGCAAGGGCGAACTGCTGGGGATCTATCCGGAGGGCACCCGTTCGCACGACGGCCGGCTCTACAAGGGCAAGGTGGGCGTCGCGGTCATGGCGCTCAGGGCCGGGGTGCCGGTGATTCCGTGTGCCATGGTCGGCACCTTCGAGATCCAGCCGCCCGGGCAGAAGCTGCCGAAGGTCAAGCGGGTCACGGTCCGTTTCGGCAAGCCGCTGGAGTTCTCGCGGTACGCCGGAATGGAGGACGAGAAGGCCGTGCTGCGGGCGATCACGGACGAGATCATGTACGCCGTGCTGGAACTCTCGGGTCAGGAGTACGTCGACCGCTACGCGGCCGAGGTGAAGGCCGAGGCGGAGCCGGCGAAGAAGACGGGCCGCGCCGCCGGGCGGTGAGCGGACGGAGCCGCCGGCGCCATCGGACGGTAAACGGTGAGCGGTGAACGGTGAGCGGACGGAGGGGGCGGAGGGGGCGGCCGGAGCTCTCCGGCCGCCCCCTCGTCAGATGTCCCCGGACCGTGTCCCGGCACGGCGCGCCGCGATCAGGACTACGGCACCGTTCAGGGCTTCGGCACCGCGTGCGGGTCGCAGTTCACATCGCGGGCGTCCAGGGTGCCCTTCAGCAGATAGGCGTCGACCCGCTGGTTGACGCAGGGATTGGCGATCCCGGTGACACCGTGCGAACCGGCGTTCTTCTCCAGGATCAGCCGGGAGCCCTTGAGCCGCTTCTGCAGCTCGTAGGCGCCGGCGACCGGGGTGGCCGCGTCCCGCTCGGCCTGGACGATCAGCACACCGGGCAGGCCCTTGCCGGGGCGGACGTCCACGGCCTGGTGCTGCTTGGACTGCCAGGTCGAGCACGGCAGGTTCATCCAGGCGTTGGCCCAGGTCATGAACGGGTAGTCCTTGTGGAGCTTGGTGTTGTCCCGGTTCCAGGTGCGCCAGTCGGTGGGCCACTTGGCGTCCGCGCACTCGACCGCCGTGTAGACGGCGTTGCTGTTCTCGGAGCGGGCGTTGCCCACGGTGTCCGTCAGATCCGGCCCGGCGGCGTCGATCAGGGCCTGGGGGTCACCGGCGACGTACTTGCTCCAGATCCGGGCGACGGGCGCCCAGGAGGAGTCGTAGTAGGGGGCGCTCTGGAAGAAGGAGATCAGCTCGGCCGGTCCGACGACACCGCCGAGCGGGGCCTTCTTCGCGGCGGCGCGCAGCTTCTGCCACTGGGCCTCGACCTCGGCCGGGGTGGCGCCGATGCCGTAGGTGGCGTGGTTCGCCGCGACCCATTCCTTCCAGTCGTTCCACCGCATCTCGAAGGCCACGTCCTGGTCCAGGTTGGCCTGGTACCAGATCTTCTCCCGCGACGGATTGACGACGCTGTCCATGACCATCCGGCGGAGGTGGCCGGGGAAGAGTTCGGCGTACACGGCACCGAGGTAGGTGCCGTAGGACACGCCGAGGAAGTTGAGCTTCCGCTCGCCGAGGGCGGCCCGGATGACATCGAGGTCGCGCGCGGTGTTGGCAGTGGTCATATGCGGCAGCATCCAGCCGCTGCGGTCGGCACAGCCCAGGGCGTACTCGTACGCCAGCTTCCGCTGGGCACGCTTGTCGGCCTCGGAGTCGGGCACCGGGTCGGCCTTGGGGGCCTTGACGAACTCCTGGGGGTCGACACAGGAGATCGGGGTGGACCGGCCGACGCCGCGCGGGTCGAAGCCCACGAAGTCGTACGCCTTGGAAGTGTTCACCCACAGCGGGTTCTTGCTGGTGACCCTGACCGGGAAGCGCAGACCGGAGCCGCCGGGCCCGCCGGGGTTGTAGACCAGGGCACCCTGGCGCTCGGCCGGGGTCCCGGTGTGGCCGATCCGGTCCACGGTGAGGGTGATCTGTCGTCCGTGGGGCCGCTTGTAGTCGAGCGGGACGGTGACCGTGCCGCACTGGATGGGCTTGGGCAGCCCCCAGTCGGTGGGACAGTCCGCCCAGTCGATGCCCTGGTCGGCGGCCCGTTCGGCGGCGATCCCGACACCGCGCGCCTCGGCCGGTCCGCCCTCGGCGGAGTCGGCGCGGGCGCTGTCGGACCGGCCGGAGTCGGACCGGCCGGAGTCGGCACTGGCGACCGGTGTGGATATCGCCCCCGCGACGAGGATCCCCGCCATCAGAGTGCCGGCCGAGCCGAGCACTGCTGTGCGTCTCACGGAGAACTCCCCCTTTCCGTTGTCGAGTTCTCCCCGGGATCCTTTCGTCTGAGGGGTCACCGCGAACAGATCGCACTGGTGTTTCTTTACCGAACCAATAACCGGTGCGTCATGTACCGCTGAGCGGTGCACCGTGCGAAACCGGCCACGCCGGGACAAGGGGGTCGTGGCCGGTGCGGGGCGGGCGGTCTTCCCGCACGTCAACCGGTGGCAGGGCGCTCCATCGAGATCAGAGCGCCCAGCCCGTTCTCCAGCATCTCGACGGTGACTCCGCCGAAGAGCGCCTGCTGGGTGATGAACCCCTGGGTCGTGGCGATGAGCGTCCTGGCCACATGGTCGGCCGGGGGCCCTTCGGGCATCAGACCGCGTGCACGGTACAGCTCGACCAGTTCCGCCCAGGAGGCGCGCAGCCCCGCATAGCGCTCCTGGAGGACGGCCGCGATCCGGTCGTTGCGGAGGGTCTCGGTCCACACCTGGACGATCAGCCGGGCGTGCGCCTGCTCGTCCTCCCCCGGCAGTCGCTCCCGGAGCACCCCGCGCATCACCCGGCCGATCAGGATGTCCGGGGTGGGCAGGGGGTCCGCCCGGGTGGCGTCCGCGAAGGCGGCCCTGATCCCGGTGAAGATCTCGTCCGCGATGGCCTCGATCAGCTCGTCCTTGCTGCCGAAGTAGCGGTAGACGGCACCGGCGGAGAGACCGACCTCGGCGAGGACGTCCTGCATGGACGAGGCGTGGAAGCCGTTACGGGCGAAGCAGCGGCCCGCGCCGTCGAGGATCTGCCGACGGCGGGCATCGAGGTGCTGCTGGGAGACGCGTGCCATGGGCCCAACTTAAAACGAACGTTCCTTCTTGACAAGGCCGGAGAGGCGCAGCACAGTGACGCCAGGCAAAACGAACGATCCTTCTTTTTACGTCCCCGTCCGAGGAAAGAGGCCCCCGTGTCCCAGCCGACTCCCCCTCCCATCCCTCCCATCCCTCCCGCTCCTCCCGCCTCTCCCTCTTCGCCCGGCGGCCCCGGAGCCGGGTGGGCCCGGCGCTCGGTCGCCGTCCTGCTGCTGGTGCCGATCGTCGTGGCGGCGACCCTGTGGGCCTTCGCCTGGCCGGGCGCCCGTACGGCTCCGCGCGATCTGCCGGTGGCCGTGGCGGGACCCGCCGCCGTCGCCGAACCGGTGGCCCGGGGACTCGAACGGCGGGAGGGCGCCTTCGACGTACGCCGTTACGAGGACGAGGCCGCCGCGCGGGCGGCGATCGAGGACCGGGCCGTGTACGGCGCGGTGGTCGCCACGCCCGGAGGGCCTCGGCTGCTGACCGCGTCGGCGGCGAGCCCCGCGGTGGCGGCGCTCCTGCGGGAGGCCGTCGCCGCGGGCGCGGGCGGTCCGGTGGAGACAGTCGACGTGGTGCCCGCGCCGGCCGCCGATCCGCGGGGCGGCGTGCTGGCGGCGAGCGTGCTGCCCCTGTCGATGGCCGGGATCGTGACGGGTGTCCTGGTGACGGTCCTGGGGCTGCGCGGGGTACGGGCCGCGGTGACACTCGTGGCGGCGGCGGCCCTCGGCGGGGCGGCCACGGCCGTCGTCGCCCATGACTGGCTGGGAGTGCTGACCGGGTCGTGGTGGGGCGAGGCGGGGGCGGCGGGCCTGACGGTCCTCGCGGTCGCGGCGGCCTCCGCGGGCCCCGCCGCGCTCATCGGCCGGGCGGGGCTGGCGGCGGGCAGCGCTCTGACCGTACTGATCGGGAACCCGTTCTCGGGCGCCGCGAGCGCGCCCGAACTGCTGCCCGAGCCGTTCGGGGCGCTCGGCGGGCTGCTGCCGCCGGGGGCGGGTGCGCAACTGATCCGCTCCCAGGCGTACTTCGACGGTGCCGCGTCCGGCGGACCGCTGCTGGTGCTGACCTGCTGGGCGGGGCTCGGTCTCGCGGCCGTACTCGTCGCCGCCCGCCGCCGGGCGGCCGGGGGCCCGGACGGATCCGTACCGCTGCCCGCCGGGACGGACCGCCCCAGGGCGACGGCGGCTCCGGCCTGACGGCGTGGCGGCCCCCTGCCGTCGTGGAATCGGTCGTGGAATCGGTCGCCGGACCAGTCGTGAAACCAGTCGTAAAACCGGTCGCGGAGTCAGTCGCGGGGTCAGTCGCGGGAGCCGGGGGGCCGATGCTCGGCCGTCAGGCCGAAGCGGGAACGTCCAGGGCCGCCCCCGGCGACCGGACCCAGCGACGAGACCGAGGAGATCACCTGCTCGCGCTCGTCGCCCTCCGGCGCGCCCTGCCCCTCCAGCCGGGCGAGATCGTCGGCGGAGACCAGGGCCACGAGCGGCTTCCCGTGCCGGGTGACGACGACGCGCTCGCCGCCGTACACGACACGGTTGATCAGTTCGGCCAGCTCAGCGCGGGCTTGCGTCACCGGAATCTCGTAGGCCATGCCTCTCAGCTTAATCGGCACCGCCCGGCGGCACCCGGCGCGGAAGGCCGCCACGGGCCGGGCGGCCGTACGCCCCCGTACGCCGGGCCGGCCGAACGGACTTCGACCGCGCCGCTCGCCGAGGGCGAAATCGCGCACCTGAGCAGGGACTTCACCGAACGTATCCGTTCCCACGCCTGCCAGCTTTCTGTACGTCCTGTACATTTTTTACGGATGGTCGGCCACCGCCGTCCGCCGTGTGCCAGGACCCAGGAAGAGGTACGCCATGAACCGCCCCGCCGCCCGCTACGTCCTCCCCCAGTTCACCGAGCGGACCAGTACGGGCACCCGGACCCTCGACCCGTACAGCAAGCTGCTGGAGGAGCGGATCATCTTCCTCGGGACCCCGGTGGACGACACGGCGGCCAACGACGTGATCGCCCAGTTCCTCCATCTCGAATACGCCGACCCCGACCGGGACATCGCCCTCTACCTCAACTCCCCCGGCGGCTCGCCGAGCGCGGCGCTGGCGGTCTACGACACCATGCAGGTCATCACCTGCGATGTGGAGACCACCTGCATCGGCCAGGTCGCCGCGGCGGCGGCCCTGCTGCTCGCGGCCGGGGCGCCGGGCAAGCGCATGGCCCTGCCGGGCGCGCGGATCGTGCTCCAGCAGCCCGCCCTCGACGAACCGATGCGGGGCATGCCGTCCGATCTGGAGATCGGGGCACGGGAACTGCTGCGCCAGCGCGCCCAGACCGTGGAGTTGCTGGCCCGCCACACCGGCCGCGAGGAGGAGCTGATCGCGGCGGATCTGGAGCGCGACCTCTTCCTGGACGCGGCGAGCGCACGGGAGTACGGCCTGGTGGACCATGTGATCGACAGCCGGAAGGCGTCCCGGTCCGGCGGCTCGCGATGACCCCGTCCGTCCCCCGGCCCGAGCTTCCACCCCTGCCCCCGCTCACCCGCGCCGAGGGGGAGTTGCTCGACGCCTATCTCGCCGTCGCCGATCTGGTCGGGCGGATCAACCCGGCCCGCTCGGAACACACCTACGGCGCACTGCGCGCCGCGCAGGCCCTGGTGGCGCGGGCGATCGAGCTCCGGGACGCCCTGACGCTGATGCACCACCGGGGGGAGAGCGAGCTGCATACCGCGACCCTCGCCAGGGCCCTGCGCGTCCTCGACGGCGAAAGGCGGACATTCCGCGTCACGATTCCCGTACCGCCGCCGCGCTGACGATCCGTCGACCGTCCGTCAACCGCCGAACGAGTGGGATAACTCCTCCCTCGATCGGTGGAGTCGGACCACGGGTAACAACTACGGTCGAGTTGCGCCGGAGCGACGATCCCTCTAACGGACAGTCGTATTCCCGGCCTGGTAAGGGGCCCTTCGGGCGTCCATGACGGGCCGTCGGGACGGTCGGATTCATACGAACGGCGCATTCGTGTTGAAACTCACATATCGCCGTTTTGACTTCGAAATCCGGCACTTGATGGGTCAAGATCCGGGGGACGACAAGCCCCCGTCACCTCGGCGGGGCGGTCCGGGCGGACGCCGAGTCCTGCCGCTGTCCCGGATGACTGGTCGACAGAAGTGCATTCGGCAGGAGTGGAGGACCCAGGCAGTACGGGGCCGCCGGAGCGATCGATCCGGATGTCCCTCGGGGTGAAGCCGCGTCAGCGGCCGGGCACCTTCGTCCGCCCGAACCCGACAGGTCATCCTTCACAGGCGGCTGACGAAGGGTTGCGCATGAGTGCGCAGATGAACGTCCCGTCTCTGCTCAGCCGGGCGGGCGCCGTGTCCGCACTGACCGTCGCGGCGCTCGGTGGCTCGATGCTCGTACCGGGCGGAACGCCGGAGGCACAGGCCGCCGCCACGGCGCACGCGGGCAAGGCGCTCAAGGTCGCCGCGTCCAAGAAGGGGGCACCGTACAGGTACGGTGCGGTGGGCCCGTCCCGCTTCGACTGCTCGGGGCTGACGGTCTACTCGTACAAGCAGGCGGGCAAGAAGCTTCCGCGGACCGCCCAGCAGCAGTACAACAAGACCCGCAAGATCTCCGTGAAGTCGCGTCAGGCCGGGGACCTGGTCTTCTTCCACGGCCGGGGTGGTGTCTACCACGTGGGGATATACGCCGGGAAGGGGAAGATCTGGCACTCGCCCAAGAGGGGTTCGTGGGTGAAGCTGGACAAGATCTGGACCAAGAGCGTCTCCTACGGGCGCGTCAAGTGACAGCCCCGCGGAACTGAGCCCTACGCCGGCTCCGGGGCGCCGGCTCCGGGACCGGAGCAGGTCCGGTGGCCCCCGAGGCGCCTCGGGGGCTTCCGGCGGCCTTACCGCCCGGTCCCGGGCTTCCCCGGCCCTCTCCGACCCGGCGGGGTTCCCGGCCGCCGGAGAGGCGGCGTTCCGCGCGTTACGGCGCGCCGGTCCGGTCCGTCCGGCCGTACCCGTCCGGTACGGCCGGGGCCCACGGCAGGGCCACCCAGACCGTCTTACCGCCGTCCGGGGTCGGAGTGACCGTCAGCCGGCCGCCGCTGTGGGCGGTGAGGCTGCGGACGATGACCATGCCCCGGCCGTTGTCCTGCCGGACGGCGGCGGGCAGCCGCTGCGGCCGCCGGGGATGGCTGTCCGTCACCCCGATCCTCAGCTCCTCGTCCCGCTCCAGCAGCAGATCCACGGTGAAGGTCGGCGACTGGCCGAAGGTGTGCTGCACCGCGTTGGTCGTCAGCTCGGAGACGATCAGCCGGACCGTGTCGACGGCTTCCCCGCCGGGCGGCAGACCCCACTCCGTGACGACGTCGGTGACATGTCCGCGTGCCACGGACACCGACGCCGGGTCGCTGGGCAGGGTGATCGAGCTCTCCAGAAGATCCGCCATGGCGACGCCGTCCCTTTCCAGCCGCGGCCGTGCTTTCCGACGCCCCCGCTGCCCGGCCTCCGCCGGGCAGGCGGAAGACCGCGCGGACGGCCGCGGCTCACGCCGAGCGTCGGACTGTCCCTCATCCTCCCGCCGCAGGCACGATCCGCCAAGATCTGTGGACAACTGTCGCTCGAAGCGGTGAACTCTGCGACGCAAGACCGTTTTTGGCCATAATGGGACGCATATGTCCGGCCCCGGGCCCGATATTCGACGTCCCATTCGTCCCGCCCGCCGTTCCGTCCGCCGTGCCCTTCGGTGTTCCGGGACCGGTCGGGCGGGTGCTCAGATCCGGGCTACGGCCCCGGGCGGCGCGGTCGCGACCACCGTGGCGACAGCCGAAGCCAGCTGCTCGTCCGTCAGATCGGCCCGTGCCGTCAGCCGGATCCGGGAGATACCGTCCGGCACCGAAGGCGGCCGGAAACAGCCCACCTGGAGTCCGGCCGCGAGGCAGTCGGCGGCCCACCGTACGGCGGCCGCCGGCGAGGGGGCCCGTACCGACACCACCGCGGCGTCGGGTCGCGCCGCGGTCAGTCCCGCCGCGGTGAGCCGGGTGTACAGGGTGCCCGCGACCGCCCGGACCCGGTCGGCCCGGCCCGGCTCCCGCCGCAGCAGCCGCAGGGACTCCCGGGCCGCGCCCACGGCCGCCGGCGCGAGCCCGGTGTCGAAGATGAACGTCCGGGCGGTGTTGACCAGATGGGCGATCACCCGGGCCGGGCCGAGCACCGCGCCGCCCTGGCTGCCCAGGGACTTGGAGAGGGTCACCGTCGCGACCACCCCCGGGCGCCCGGCGATCCCGGCGGCGTACGGCGTACCGCGCCCGCCGTCGCCGAGGACGCCGAGCCCGTGCGCGTCGTCCACCAGGAGCGCCGCGCCCCGTCCCGCGGTGATCGCCGCGAGTTCGGCCAGTGGAGCCGCGTCGCCGTCGACGGAGAACACGGCGTCCGTGACGACCAGCACGCGCCGCCCCGGACGCGCGTCGAGGATCTTGCGTACGGCATCGGGGTCGCCGTGGGCCGCGATCTCCGTCTCCGCCCTGGCGAGACGGCAACCGTCGACGATGGAGGCGTGGTTGGCCGCGTCCGAGACGATCAGCGACCCCCGGCCGCCGAGGGCCGTGACCGCGGCCAGGTTGGCCGCGTAGCCGGACGCCAGGACGAGCGCGGCCTCGAAGCCGCAGAACGCGGCGAGTTCGCGTTCGAAGTCGGCGTGCAGGGCCGTACTGCCGGTGACGAGCCGCGAGCCGGTGGCGCCCGCGCCCCAGCGGTGCGCGGCAGCAGCGGCGGCGGCCACGACCTCGGGGTGCCGGGTGAGGCCCAGATAGTCGTTGCCCGCGAGATCGAGGGCCACCGGGTCCGCGGGGCGCGGGCGGAGGGCCCGGACGAGTCCGGCGCGCTCCCGGCGCTCGGATTCCTCGTCGAGCCAGTCGAAGGGGTCCTGGGCCATGGTCTCGCGCTCCCCGCTCGGTCGCTTCTCCGCCGGTTCACCTGGTTCATCTGGTTCACCGGGCTTGCCCACGAGCCCGGCCGTCCGGCCGTACCCGGTCGCGGGCAGCGCTACCGGCCCGCCCGGCCGACCGCTCGTTTTGTAGGCAGCTCACAGAGGCTAACCGGGTGCGCCCCCGCTCCCCATGTGGTCATACACACACTTCGTCGTCGGTCTCTTGTGAGTTTCCGACTTTCCCGCGGGGAGTCCGGTAGGCCAGGATCGGCGCCATGGAGCTTCTCGACAGGCTGGTGGAGAAGGGGCTGCGGCGTGAGCCGCCGACCCGGGACGAGGCGCTGGCGGTACTGGCGACCTCCGACGACGACGTACTCGACGTGGTGGCCGCGGCGGGCCGGGTGCGCCGTCAGTGGTTCGGCCGGCGGGTGAAACTCAACTATCTCGTCAATCTGAAGTCGGGACTGTGTCCCGAGGACTGCTCGTACTGCTCGCAGCGGCTCGGTTCGACCGCGGGGATCCTCAAGTACACCTGGCTGAAGCCGGAGGAGGCGTCGCAGGCCGCCGCCGCGGGGGTCGCGGGCGGCGCCAAGCGGGTCTGTCTGGTGGCGAGCGGGCGCGGTCCGACGGACCGCGATGTGGAGCGGGTGTCCCGCACCATCGAAGCGATCAAGGACCAGAACGAGGAGGTGGAGGTCTGCGCCTGCCTCGGACTGCTCTCCGCGGGGCAGGCGGAGCGGCTGCGGGAGGCCGGAGCCGACGCGTACAACCACAATCTCAACACCTCCGAGGCGACCTACGCCGGGATCACCACCACCCATACCTACGAGGACCGGGTGGACACCGTGCGGCAGGCGCGGACGGCCGGTCTCTCCGCCTGTTCGGGGCTGATCGCGGGGATGGGCGAGACGGACGACGACCTGGTCGACGTCGTCTTCGCCCTGCGGGAGCTGGACCCGGACTCCGTTCCGGTGAACTTCCTCATCCCCTTCGACGGCACCCCCCTGGCGAAGGAGTGGCATCTGACGCCGCAGCGCTGTCTGCGGATCCTGGCGATGGTGCGGTTCGTCTGCCCGGATGTGGAGGTACGGCTCGCGGGGGGCCGGGAGATCCATCTCCGTACCCTCCAGCCGCTCGCGCTCCATCTCGCCAACTCCGTCTTCCTCGGCGACTACTTGACGAGTGAGGGCCAGGCCGGCAAGGCCGATCTGGAGATGATCGCCGACGCGGGCTTCGAGGTGGAGGGCGCGGGGACCACGACGTTGCCGCCGCATCGCGCGGGCGGCGGGGTCTGCGGCGGCGGCCACACGGAGGCCGTGGAGGGCACCGCCGGAGGCGGCTGCGGAGGGGCGGCGGGCTGCGGCACGGCGTGCGGCCCGGCCGGGACCGGCACCGGCACCGGCACCGGGACGGCCGAGGACGCCGCCGGGACGGCCGGGACCGGGCGCGTCGGAGGCACGGGCCGCGCGAAAGGCCCGGCGGAAGGCCCGGGAGAGGGCGCGGCCGGCGAGGCGGAGGCCCCCGACTCCGTACCCAGGCCGCGGACCGATCTGGTGGCGGTACGCCGCCGGGGCGCGGGCACCGGGGTGGCGCCCAATGCCTGAGCTGCCCCTCCCCGGGCTGCCGGTCCCCGAACTGCTGGCGCTCGACCGGGCGCACGTCTGGCATCCGTACGCGCCGATGCCCGGCCGTACCGACCCCCTCGTCGTCGCCTCGGCCTCCGGGGTGAGGCTGCGGCTCGCGGAGCCGGTCCACGGCCGCCGGGAGCTGATCGACGGCATGGCGTCCTGGTGGTCGGCGCTGCACGGCTACAACCACCCCGTCCTGAACGAGGCGGCGCGCGGCCAGCTGGAGCGGATGAGCCATGTGATGTTCGGCGGGCTCACCCACGAGCCCGCCGTCCGGCTCGCGACCCGGCTGGTGGAGATCACGCCCGAGCCGCTGCGCCATGTCTTCCTCAGCGACTCGGGGTCGGTCTCCGTCGAGGTCGCGGTGAAGATGTGCCTCCAGTACTGGCGTTCGGCCGGGCGGCCCGCCAAGCGGCGGCTGCTGACCTGGCGCGGCGGCTACCACGGCGACACCTGGCAGCCGATGTCGGTGTGCGACCCCGACGGCGGGATGCACCGGCTGTGGTCCGGGGTGCTGCCGGAGCAGTTGTTCGCCGACGCGCCGCCGCCCGGGGTCGACGCGTACGACGCCGCGTACGCCGACCATCTCCGGGACATGGTGGCCCGGCACGCGGACGAGGTGGCGGCGGTCGTCGTCGAGCCCGTGGTGCAGAACGCGGGCGGGATGCGGTTCCACAACCCGGCCTATCTGCGGGTGCTGCGGGAGGTGTGCGACGCGTACGACGTCCTGCTGGTGTTCGACGAGATAGCCACCGGCTTCGGCCGTACGGGCACCCTGTTCGCGGCGGAGCGGGCGGCGGTCTCGCCCGATGTGATGTGTCTGGGCAAGGCGTTGACCGGCGGCTATGTCTCGATGGCGGCGACGCTGTGCACCCCTCGGATCGCCGAGGGGATCTCCCGGGGCGAGTTCCCGGTCCTGGCGCACGGCCCCACGTTCATGGCCAATCCGCTGGCGGCGTCGATCGCGTACGCCTCGATCGGGCTGCTGCTGGACCAGGACTGGGCGTTCGAGGTCAAGCGGATCGAGGGCGCGCTGCGGGAGGGTCTGGCGCCCGCGGCCGAGCTGCCGGGGGTCGTGGACGTGCGGGTGCTCGGCGCGATCGGGGTGGTCCAGCTCGACCACCCGGTGGACATGGCGGCGGCCACGGCCGCGGCGGTCCGCGCGGGTGTCTGGCTGCGGCCGTTCAACAACCTGGTGTACGTGATGCCGCCGTTCGTGATGGGCGACGAGGACCTGGGCACGGTGTGCGAAGCGGTCGTCGCGGCGGCCGCGGCGGGGTGAGGCGGAGCATGGGCGAAGGGATGCGGGACGGTACGGGCCCGGGGGTCGTAGTGGTCTCCGGGACGGGGACCGAGATCGGGAAGACCGTGGTCACGGCCGCGGTCGCGGCGCTCGCGCGCCGGCGCGGGCGGAGCGTGGCGGTGGTGAAGCCCGCGCAGACCGGGGTCGGGGCCGGGGAGCCCGGCGATGTGGCCGAGGTGACGCGGCTGGCGGGCCCGGTGTACGGGATCGAGCTGGCCCGCTATCCGGACCCACTGGCTCCGGCGACGGCGGCCCGGCGGGCGGGGGCGGCGGTCGTACGGCCCGGGGACGCGGCCGACGCGGTCGCGAAGGCGGCGGTCGAGCACGAGCTGGTGCTGGTGGAGGGCGCGGGCGGCCTGCTCGTCCGGTTCGACGAGGACGGCGGCACGCTCGCCGATGTCGCCGTGCTGATGGGCGCGCCGGTACTGATCGTGGCGCCCGCCGGGCTCGGCACGCTCAACGGGGTCGCGCTGACGGCGGAGGCGCTGCGGTCGCGGGGCGTGCTGCCGCTGGGGGTGGTCGTGGGCAGCTGGCCCGGCGCCCCGGATCTGGCGGCGCGCTGCAATCTGGCCGATCTCCCCGCCGTCGCGGACGCGCCGCTGCTGGGCGCGGTCCCCGAGGGCGCGGGGGCGCTGCCGCCGGAGGTGTTCCGCGCCCGCGCGGCCCGGTGGCTGGCGCCGGAGCTGGGCGGGGAGTGGGACGCGGCGGCCTTCACGGCCGCGATGGGGTGAGGGCGCGCGTCTTCCCGCTTCCGGCATCGGCGCGGCCCCGCGCGGATGCCCGTGTCGTGGTGGTGTCCTGTACGGGCCCCGGGGGGACAATGGCCCTGACGCGTCCGCCCGCCGAGGAGGCCAGCGATGTCCGTGCGCAGAACGCCGACGGCGCCCGGGGACGCCGTGCGCCATCCGCTGTTCTCCCGGTTCTACGCCCGGTTCAGTGTCCGCCTCGACACCCGGGCCGGGATCGCGGAGTACCGGCGGGAGCTGCTCGACGGGCTGTCCGGCCGGGTGATCGAGATCGGCGCGGGCAACGGTCTGAACTTCGCGCACTATCCGCGCGCCGTGTCGGAGGTCGTCGCCGTCGAGCCGGAGCCGGTTCTGCGGGCGTTGGCGCTGGAGGCGGCGCGGCGGGCCGACGTGCCGGTGGACGTGGTGCCGGGTACGGCGGAGGCGCTGCCGGTGAAGGCGGAGGCGTTCGACGCCGCCGTGGTGTCGCTGGTGCTGTGTTCCGTACGGGATGTCCCGCGCGCACTCGCCGAACTGCGGCGGGTGCTGCGGCCGGGCGGTGAGCTGCGGTTCTTCGAACACGGACCGGCCTCGTCACCGGGCATGGTCCGGGTGCAGCGGGCCCTGGACGCGACGGTGTGGCCCCGGCTCTTCGGCGGCTGCCATACGTCCCGGGACACGCTCGCGGCACTGGACGCGGCGGGCTTCGACCTGGGTAGGTACCGGCGGCTGACGGTGCCCCGGGGCGGTGAGCGGATGCCGACGTCCGCGTGCGTGCTGGGGGTGGCCCGCCGCCCGTTCCCGGTACCGGACGCCGCCGGTTCCGAATCCGTCTGACGTCGTCCGTACGGGTCGGCGAACGTACGGGAAGGTGAACGTACGGGTCGGCGGCGCCGGGAACCCCCGGCGGGGCACCGGGCGTTGAGCGGATGTGCCGACCATCGTGCTGTGGATCGCGGGCGGGGTCGCCGCTACGGGCGTGGGCGCCCTGGCCGTGGACCGGGTGCTGCTGTGGGCCGAGGCCCGGCGCTGGATCTACTGGCGCCGGACCAAGACGCTGTCGTCCATCGGCGTCGACATGCTGAGGGACACGGACCCGACGGTTCGGGCCGTCGCCCTGTCGATGGAGCGGGAAGGAGCCCGGCGGAACGTCCGCCCGGCCGAGGACCCGCCGTTCCGGCTGGACCTGGACGCGGGAACCGTCCGCATACGCCGCCCGCGGCCCGCCGACGACTCCGGGTGAGGGTCTGCCGCGCGCCCGTGTGCCCCGGGAAAATGGTGGCGGGCCGAACCCCGGCCGTGCTTGGGTCGGACCATGACCGACCAGCTCATACGTACCCGTACCGCCCGAGCCGACGAGGCCGGGACCGTTCTGCGGTTCTGGAAGGAGGCGGCCGAGGGGACGAGCATCACGGACGACACCGAGGGTGTCACCGCGTTGATCACCCGCGACCCGGAGGCGCTCATCCTCGCGGAGACCGCCGACGGCACCCTGGTCGGTTCGGTGATCGCCGGGTACGACGGCTGGCGCTGCTCCCTCTACCGGCTCGCCGTCCTGCCCGCGTACCGCAGGCGCGGTGTGGGATCGGCCCTGCTGGCGGCGGCCGAGCGGCGGTTCACGGCGGTGGGCGGGCGGCGTGGTGACGCGATGGTGCTGGAGACGAACGAGCCCGCGCACCGGGCCTGGGCGGCGGCCGGATACCACCGTGAGGACCACTGGCGGCGCTGGGTGAAGCTCTTCTCCGTGCCGGGCGTCTGAGCCCACCCGGGCCTCCCGGGCGCCGGCACCGCCCGGCACGGCCCCGCGACGCCGTGGCCGGGTCGCCCGTACGGGGGACCCGGCGCGCGAGGCGGGCGGGGCACCGAGCCGGCGATCCGGCCACTGGGCTCCCCTGGGCCGTGTCCGTACGGGAGGGTCCGGCGGTCGGCGCCCGTGTGGCCTCGGCCACGGGCCCTCGGCACACGGGCCCCGGGGATGTCACGATGGACCGGGCGCCCCGGACGGCGCCCGGTCCTCCCCGTCCCGGCACCGGCCGGGAACCTCCCCCGAGGCTCCGTGAAGGCACTTTGCCGGTCCTTTACTATGGGGGGACCCATCTGTCGTCATCGAGGAAAGGTGTGAGCGTCCGTCCATGGACGAGCCTCCCAGTAGCAGACATCGATTCCGCCTCCCGACCCCGCCCCGCCGTGGGACGGAGGTGACCCGATGACCGAATTGCTCCTCCTGTTCGTGGCGCTGCTGCTCTCCCTCGCGTGCGGTGTGTTCGTCGCGGCGGAGTTCTCCCTCACCACCGTGGAGCGGTCGGATCTCGAAGCCGCCGTGGCACGCGGTGAGCGGGGCGCCGCCGGCGCCCTGAAGGCCGTGAAGGGGCTGACGTTCCAGCTCTCCGGCGCACAGCTCGGCATCACCGTGACCAACCTGATCGTCGGCATGCTCTCCGAGCCGTCGATCGCCAAGATCATCCGCGGCCCGGTCGAAGACCTGGGCCTCTCCCCGTCCGTGGCGTCGTCCGTGGCGCTCGTCCTCGGTACGGCCATGTCGACGGTCGTCCTGATGGTCGTCGGCGAGCTGGTCCCGAAGAACTGGGCGATCTCGTCGCCCCTCGCGGTGGCCAAGGTGGTGGCGCCCGCCCAGCGGCTGTTCACCGCCGCGTTCAAGCCGCTGATCAGCCATCTCAACAACACCGCCAACCGGATCCTGCGCCGTCTGGGCATGGAGCCGACCGAGGAGCTGGCCTCCGCTCGCAGCCCCCAGGAACTGGTCGCCCTCGCCCGGCACTCGGCGAAGGAGGGCGCGCTGGAGGCGGATACGGCCGAGCTGTTCGTCCGTACGCTGAATCTGGCCGAGCTGACCGCGGAGAACGTCATGACCCCGCGGGTCCAGGTCACGTCCCTGGATGTGCAGGCCACGGTGGAGGACGTCGCCAACGCGACCCGGGCCACCGGCCTGTCCCGCTTCCCGGTCTACCGCGGCAATCTGGACACCGTCGTCGGTATCGCCCATATCAAGGACGTCCTGGCGATCCCCGCCGACCAGCGGCCCCGCAAGAGCGTCTCCGAGGTGCTGCGCGAACCGCTGCTCGTCCCGGAGACCCTCACCGTGGACCGGCTCCTCGACCGCCTCGGCGGTCGCTCCACCATGGCCGTCGTCATCGACGAGTACGGCGGTACGGCCGGCGTGGTCACCATGGAGGACATCGTCGAGGAGGTCGTCGGCGAGGTCCGCGACGAGCACGATCCGCAGGAGACCCCGGATCTCGCCCCCGCCGGGCGGGACGCCGACGGCCGGTCCCTGTGGTCGGCGGACGGCGCCGCCCGCACCGACCAGCTGGAGCGGGTCGGTCTGAAGGCCCCGGACGGGCCGTACGAGACCCTGGCCGGGCTCATCGCCACCGAACTGGGCCGGATCCCGGTCGAGGGCGACCGGATCGATCTCCTCGGCTGGCGCCTCGACGTGGTCGACGCGTCGGGACGGCGGGCCGCGCGGGTGCTGATGCACGCGCCGCTGCCGGAGGCCGGCGAGGACGGTCCCGAGACCGGTGGACACCGGGAACGGAAGGAACGGGCGGGGCACGGCGCCGCCGGGGCGGACCGCGCGTCCGGCCGTGACGCCGGGGAGGCCGGACGATGACCACGATCCAATTGCTCATCGGTCTGGCGACCCTGTTCGTCAACGCCTTTTTCGTCGGTGCGGAGTTCGCCCTGATCTCCGTGCGCCGCAGCCAGATCGAGCCGGAGGCCGAGGCGGGCAACCGCCGCGCCAAGAGCGTCCTGTGGGGTCTGGAGCATGTATCGGCCCTGCTGGCGGCGGCCCAGCTCGGTATCACCCTGTGCACCCTGGTGCTCGGTATCGTCGCCGAGCCCGCCATCGCCCATCTGCTGGAGCCGGTGTTCCACTCCCTGGGCGTACCGGAGGGGCTGATCCATCCGATCTCGTTCGTGATCGCGCTGGCTCTCGCCACCTATCTGCACATGCTCCTCGGCGAGATGGTGCCGAAGAACATCGCGCTGGCCGAACCGGCCCGCACGGCGCTGGTCCTCGGCCCGCCGCTGGTCGCGCTGGCCCGGGCGCTGCGTCCGGTGATCTTCACCATCAACGCCTTCGCCAACACCCTGCTGAAGCTGCTGCGGGTGGAGACGAAGGACGAGGTCGCGGCGACGTTCTCGGACGACGAGCTGGCCCGTATGGTCGCCGACTCCGGCACCGCCGGGCTGCTCGACGACCGGGCCGCCGAACGGCTCAGGGACGCCCTGGAGCTGGGGCGCCGACCGGTGCGGGACGTGGTGATGCCCGAGGAGCGGGTGGTGTACGCCCGGGCCGGGACGACTCCGGAGCAGCTGGAGCTGCTGTCGGCGGAGTCCGGCTTCTCCCGCTTCCCGGTGGTCGACTCCGGCCGCACCATCCTCGGCTACCTCCATGTGAAGGACGCCCTGGACGCGATGCCGCGCGATGTGGCCTTCCCGGTGACGGCCATGCGGCCGATCGCCCGGGTCCGGGCGACGACGCCGCTGGACGACGTCCTCACGGCGATGCAGCGCAGCGGTACGCATCTGGCCGCGGTGCTCGACGAGGACGACGCCCCGGAGGGTCTGGTGACCATGGAGGACGTGCTGCGCGAGCTGGTGGGCCGCACGGACTGACCTGACGCACGCCGGCACCGGGGACCGGACGCCGGACACGACAGGGGCGGCCCGTTCCGTACTCCTCGGGGAGTCACGGGGCGGGCCGCCGCGGTGTTCCCGGCCCCGCGGGGCCAGGGCGCCCGGCGGAGGGTCCGGTGCCCGGCGGGCGGGTGGCTACCGCGCGGTAGGATCGGCCCGCCATGGAGATCAACGCCGACGCTTCGGGCCATCGCGGCCCCACGAGTCTCGTCGCCCTGGGCGACTCCTTCACCGAGGGCATGTCGGATCTGCGCCCTGACGGTTCGTACCGCGGCTGGGCCGATCTGCTGGCCGCCCGGCTCGCGGCCCGCTCCCCCGGTTTCCGCTACGCCAATCTCGCGGTACGCGGCAAGCTGCTCGGGCAGATCGTCGAGGCCCAGGTGCCCCCGGCCGCGGCCATGCGGCCCGATGTGATCACTTTCGTGGGCGGGCTCAACGACGTCCTGCGCCCCAGGATCGACATGGACCGGGTGCGCGACCTGCTGGAGCGGGCGGTCGGGACGCTGGCCCCGAACTGCGGCCGTCTGGTGCTGATGCACAGCCCCGGCCGCCACGGTCCGCTGCTGGACGCGGGCAGGCCGCGCATGGAGGAGCTGTACGCCCACCTCGATCTGCTGGCGGCCCGGCACGGCGCGGTGGTGGTCGATCTGTACGGCGCGCCCGTACTCGGCGATTCCCGGCTCTGGGACGCGGACCGGCTGCATCTGACGGCCGAGGGGCACCGGCGGGTCGCCGAGGCCGTCTGGCAGGCGCTGGGGCTGCCCGCCGAGGACGACTGGCGCGCCCTCCTGCCGCCCGGCGCCCCGCCGGGCTGGGGCACCCGCCGCGCGGCGGACCTGCGGTTCGCCCGGCGCCATCTCGCGCCGTGGATCGGCCGCCGGCTGACCGGCCGCTCCTCGGGCGACGGCCGCCCGGCCAAACGCCCCGATCTGCTCCCGTACGACTCCGGAACCGGGAGCGCTCCCCGCTGACCGTGCCGGTCCCGGCCCGGCGCGCGGACCCCCGCGTCGGGTCCGGCCCGCGGACCGGCGCGATGGCCCGGTCGGATCGCCAGTAGAATCCGGCCACGTGACTGCTGTGTCTGCGAAGCCCCGCATCCCCAATGTCCTGGCCGGACGGTACGCCTCCGCCGAACTGGCCGCCCTGTGGTCCCCCGAGCAGAAGGTGAGGCTGGAGCGACAGCTCTGGCTCGCGGTGCTGCGCGCCCAGCGCGATCTCGGTATCGACGTCCCCGAGTCCGCCGTCGCGGACTACGAACGCGTACTCGACCAGGTCGACCTGGCGTCGATCGCGGAGCGCGAGAAGGTCACGCGGCACGACGTGAAGGCGCGGATCGAGGAGTTCAACGCGCTCGCGGGCCATGAGCAGGTCCACAAGGGCATGACCTCCCGCGATCTCACCGAGAACGTGGAGCAGCTCCAGATCCGGCTCTCCCTGGAGCTGGCCAGGGACCGCACGGTCGCCGTGCTCGCCCGGCTCTCCCGGCTCGCCGCCGACCACTCCGAGCTGGTGATGGCGGGCCGCTCCCACAATGTGGCCGCGCAGGCGACGACGCTGGGGAAGCGGTTCGCCACGGCCGCCGACGAGCTGCTGGCCGCGTTCGGGCGGCTGGAGGAGCTGATCGCGCGCTATCCGCTGCGCGGGATCAAGGGCCCGGTCGGTACGGCCCAGGACATGCTCGACCTGCTCGGCGGCGACGCCGGGAAGCTGGCGGAGCTGGAGCGGCGCGTCGCCGGCCATCTGGGCTTCGGCCGGGCGTTCACCTCGGTGGGCCAGGTCTACCCCCGCTCCCTCGACTACGACGTGGTCACGGCCCTGGTCCAGCTGGCCGCCGCGCCCTCGTCGCTGGCGAAGACGATCCGGCTGATGGCCGGGCACGAGCTGGTCACCGAGGGGTTCAAGCCGGGCCAGGTCGGCTCGTCCGCGATGCCGCACAAGATGAACACCCGCTCCTGCGAGCGCGTCAACGGGCTGATGGTGATCCTGCGCGGCTACGCGTCGATGACCGGGGAGCTGGCGGGCGACCAGTGGAACGAGGGCGATGTGTCCTGCTCGGTGGTGCGCCGGGTCGCGCTGCCGGACGCCTTCTTCGCCTTCGACGGACTGCTGGAGACCTTCCTGACGGTCCTCGACGAGTTCGGTGCCTTCCCGGCCGTGATCGCCCGGGAGCTGGACCGCTATCTGCCGTTCCTGGCCACCACCAAGGTGCTGATGGGCGCGGTACGGGCCGGGGTGGGCCGGGAGGAGGCGCACGAGGTCATCAAGGAGCACGCGGTGGCGTCGGCGCTGGCGATGCGGGAGAAGGGCGCCGAGCGGAACGAGCTGCTGGACCGGCTGGCGGCGGACGAACGCATTCCGCTGGACCGGGCGGCGCTGGACGCGCTGATGGCGGACCGGCTGTCGTTCACGGGCGCCGCCGCGGCCCAGGTCGCGGACGTGGTCTCGCGGGTCGACGAGGTGGCCGGGCGGTATCCGGCCGCCGCCGGGTACACCCCCGGATCGATCCTCTGACGGCTCGGCCGGCGTCCGTGCCGCTGCCGTCGCCCGAGGAGCTGCGGGCCGCCCGTGACGGCGTCGTCGACGACGTCGTGGCGGCCGGGCTCTCGGTCCTGTTCTGCGGGATCAACCCGAGCCTGATGTCCGCGGTGACCGGCCACCACTTCGCCCGGCCCGGCAACCGGTTCTGGCCGGTGCTCCAGCTGTCGGGGTTCACCCCCCGGCGGCTGGCCCCGGCCGAGCAGGGCGAGCTGCTCTCGTACGGTCTGGGGATCACCAATGTCGTGGCGCGGGCGACCGCGCGCGCCGACGAGGTGTCCCCGGCGGAGTTCCGGGAGGGCGGTCGGCTGCTGCGGGACAAGGTGGAGCGGCTGCGGCCCCGGTGGCTGGCGGTCGTCGGCGTCACCGCCTACCGCGTGGCCTTCGCGGAGCCGAAGGCCCGGATCGGTCCGCAGGAGCGGACGATCGGCGGGACGGGGGTCTGGGTGCTGCCGAATCCGAGCGGGCTCAACGCGCACTGGACGGCGCGGACCATGGCCGAGGAGTACGGGCAGCTGCGGGAGGCGGCCCGATGACGCGAGGCGCGGGGCGGTTTCCGGGGATCTTGACGGGTCCGTCCCCGGCGTGCCGCCTTGCGCTCCGACCGAGGACGGTGCGAGGGGCACGGTCAACGAGTACGATCCGGCAGACAACGCGCCCGGGCTGCACGAGCCGGGGCTGGAAGGACACACGGTGGGGCGGCTGACCGGCGGAGACCCGTCCTTGTTGCGGCGGATCAACTCCGCGGTGGTACTCCATGCCCTGCGGGGCGCGGGATCTCCCACGCTCACGGATCTGACCCGGGCCACCGGCCTCTCCCGGCCCACGGTCGAGGGGGTCGTCGAAGGCCTCATCGAGACGGGCCTGGTGGCCGAGAGCGTGCCCGAGGAGGGCGGCGCCCGGCGGCAGGGACGACCGGCGCGCAGGTTCCGGTTCCGGGTGGAGGCGGGGCATCTGCTGGGTATCGAGATCGGCCCGCACCGGGTGGCCGCGCTGGTCTCCGGTCTCGACGGGCGGATCATCGGCGCGGCCTCGCGCGACGTATCGGACACCGCGTCCGCCGACGACCGTCTCGACCGGGTCCGGGTGGTCGTCGCCGACGTCCTGCGGCGGACCGGGGTCTCCCGCTCCAATCTGCGGGCGGTCGGGGTCGGCTGTCCGGGCATCGTCGAGACCGACGGAACGGTTCGGCTGGGGGTGGCGCTGCCCGGCTGGACCGGGCTCGCCCTCGGCCAGCGGATCCAGCGGTCGTTCCGCTGCCCGGTCCTGGTCGAGAACGACGCCAACGCCGCCGTCGTCGCCGAGCACTGGAAGGGCGTCGCCAAGGACTGCGACGACGTGGTGTTCGTCCTGGCGGGGCTGAGTCCCGGCGCGGGGTCGCTGATCAACGGGCGGCTGCACCGGGGCTTCGGCGGGGCCGCCGGGGAGATCGGCGCGCTGCATCTGCTGGGCCGGGAGCTGCGGCCCGAGAGCCTGCTGTCACCGACGGACGAGCCGCTGCACCCGCTCGACGAGCAGGCGGTGACCGAGGTCTTCGCCCTGGCCAAGCACGGGGACGTGCGGGCCCAGGCCGCCGTCGACCGCTATCTCCAGCGGCTGGTGCACGATGTGGCGGCGCTGGTGCTCGCGCTCGATCCCGAGCTGGTGGTGATCGGCGGCTGGGCGGCGGGTCTCGACGGCATCCTCGAACCGCTGCGGAACGAGCTGGCGCGCTACTGTCTGCGCCCGCCGCGTGTGGTGCTCTCCCTGCTGCGGGAGGCGGCGGTGGCGACCGGGGCGCTGCGGATCGCCCTCGACCATGTCGAGGACGAGCTGTTCGCGGTGGAGGCCACGTCGGCGCGCGCCTGAGCCGCCGGGGCCGGTGACGGGGCGCGGACGCGTCTGGGGGGGGCGTGCGTACGGCACGTCCCTTCCGGATCCCGTCTCTTCCGGATCCGTGGGCCTTTCGGCGCGGCGAACCGGCTCGACATCGCGAACCGGCCCGATACGGCAAAGGATCGATACGACGAACCGGCCGCCGCCGGGCCCGGATCCGGTGGGGGGCGGATCCGGGTTGTCGGCGACGGCCGGTCGTCATCAGGCGCTGTGCCGGGCGGACGGTGACCGTCCGCCCGGACTTCCGTACGGGAGCGGGGGCTCAGGAAGCCCGGCGCTCCTCGGTGTGGTGGCTGATCCGGACGTCGCCGGAGTCGCCGAAGGTGAGCCGGCAGGTGTCGGCCCGGTAGGTGGCGACGGAGACCGCGACCGTACGCCCCCGGGAGAAGTAGCGGGTCGTCACGACGAGCACGGGCGAGCCGGGCAACCGGTCCAGCTCGCGGGCGTCGTCGGCGCGGGCCGAGCCCAGTTCGACGGCGCGGTCCTGGCCGTCGAGGTCGAGGCGCTGCAGTTCGCGCAGGACGCACCGGGCGCGGGCCGCGCCCGACGGCATGTCTATGGCCGGCAGTTCGGGCACGGACCCGGCGGGCACATAGAGCTGTTCGGCCGCGAGCGGCTGGCCGTGGGTGACCCGCAGCCGCCGCAGGGCGTACGTCTCCTCCCCTGCCGCGGTTCCCAGGATCCCGGCCACCGCGGTGGGCGGGACCGTACGGTCGCAGTCGAATGCCTGCCAGGCGTCCTGCGTGGCGCCGGGCCAGGTGTGGTGGGTCGTCGAGACGTCCACGCCCAGGCGGGGCGGGGCGACCGTGGTGCCCACTCCGCGGCGGCGCTGGAGACGTCCTTCCAGTTCGAGTTGTTCGAGAGCCTGCCGGAGCGTCGCGCGGGCGACCCCGAACCGGGCGGCCAGCTCACGCTCGTTGGGCAGGATCTCCCCGACCGCGAAGTCCGAGTCGAGGGCTTCGCCGATCACGTTCTTCAGGTGCCAGTACTTCGGCTCCGGCACAGTTTCCAGCTGCGTGGTCCCCACCCTGATCCTCCGCGATCGCCGTGTCAGCGGCGGCTATTCCGCGCCTTTGATTACGTTCTTTTTTAAAGGTTCCTGCACTATCCCTGCGACCATAGGGCGGGCCGGAACCTTGGTCAAGACCAATCCTGCCCTGGTTACGCTCTGAAGTCGACCGGTTCCCCTGTGCGTTCACGAGCTGTTAGCACCCCCGTGAGGAAGATGCGACTTCGACTCCGAAGGTTTCCGGACACCGCCCCCGACGTGCGGGAAAAGCGCGTCAGACCAGCGTGGGCACAGGGCTGTTTCCGGACGGCGGAAGGCCCGCGAGGGCACCCAGCTTGTCGGGGTTGCGAAGGATGTACACACAGTCGATTCGTCCGGCCACAACACCCAATTGGAGTACGGAGTCGGGCATTCCGGCGGACAGGACGAGCACCGAGGGGACGCCGTTGACCACCACGGAGCGGTATTCGACGGCGGCGGGCGGGCGGCTCGCCGCCCCGACGAGGAACCGGCCGACCTTGTCCGCGCCGGCGATGACCCGCAGCGGCGCCTTCGCCTTGCCGCCGCTGTCGCCGACCAGGGTGGCGTCGGGGGCGAGCAGGACGAGCAGTTGACCGAGGTCGCCGCCCGCGGCCGCGGCCAGGAAGCGCTCGGTCACCTCCCGGCACCGGACCGGGTCGACGTCGTACCGCGGTCTGCGCTCGTCGACATGGCGGCGCGCCCGGCCCGCCGTCTGCCGTACGGCGGCCTCCGTCCGGTCGAGGGCGGTGGCGATCTCCGCGTACGGGAAGCCGAACGCCTCACGCAGGACGAACACCGCGCGCTCGACGGGCGACAGGGCCTCCAGGACCACCAGGACGGCGAGGGAGACGGTATCGGTGAGGACGGCCCGCTCGGCGGTGTCGGGGACCGTGCCGCCGGGGGCGCCCGGATCGCCGGTGGGGACCGGTTCGGGCAGCCAGGGGCCGGGGTACGACTCGCGTCTGGCGCCGATCTGCCGGAGCCGGTCGACGGCCAGCCGGGTGGTGACGCGTACAAGATAGGCGCGCGGCTCCACGACGGCGGAGCGGTCCCCGGCCGACCACCGCAACCACGCCTCCTGGACCACGTCCTCGGCGTCGGCGACCCGGCCGAGCATCCGGTAGGCCACACCCGTCAGCAGCGGGCGGTGCTCCTCGAAGGCATCGGTCAAGGGGGTGGAAGGGTCGGTCGCGGGGCCGGGCGCGGGGTCGTTCACCACCGTCCCATCCCAGCCCACCGGAGTCGGCGTGTCCAGGAGGGCCCGGCCGCGCGGACCCCGGCGTGACCGGTCTCACGGTCAGCACACGGGGATATGCCGGCGGGGACCGTCACCTGGTCCCCGCCGGCTTTCAGTGGCGACGCTCCGCCACCGGATCCCCCGAGGGGTCGGGCGGGCTCCCACCATCGGTGGACTCCCGCCCCGGGGGACGCTGTTCCCGCTTCCGGAGCCCGTCGGCCCGGGAGCGGCGCAGAGTGAGGACTCCCGAGCCCAGGGCGGCACCGGCGCCCACCAGGACCCCGCCCGCGGCCTGGGCGGCGCCGAACGCGCCCACCCCGACGAGCGGGGCGGTCAGGGCCGCGGAGACCGGGATCATCCCGGTGAAGAGGGTGGCGCGCTCGGTGCCGATCCGCTGGACGCCCATGTACCAGGCGACGAAGCCGACGACGGTCACCGCGGCGGCCTGCCACAGCAGGGCGAGCGTCTCGGTGCCGGTCGGGACGCGCACCAGAGCGGCGCCGTCCACGATCAGACCGATCACCACCGACTCGACCGCGGCGACGGCGCAGACGCAGGCGGTCAGCAGCCGGGGGCCGAGCGGACGCAGTACGGGCGCCGCCAGCACGGCGAACCCGACCTCGCCGACGAGCGCGGCCACCGACCAGACGATGCCCGCCGTGTCGGTACGGCCCCACCCCTGGACGGTGAACGCCCCGGCGGCCACGAGGAGCGCCCCGTACAGCACCGGCCTGGTCGGGCGACGGTTGTTCATCAGCGGGACGAGAACGGCGACCACGACGGGCGCACAGCCGACGAAGACGCCCGGTACGGCCGGTTCGGCGGTGCGCTCCGCCGCCAGGACCGCCAGGTTGAAGCCGACCATCCCGATGCCGGCGACCAGCCCGATCCGCACCCATTGGCGGGCGGTGAGGGCGCGGACGGGGGCGAGCGCCGAACGGCCGCCGACGAGCGGCAGCAGGAGCAGGAAGGCGAGTCCGTAGCGGAGGGCCTGGCCGCCCGCGTACGGATAGTCGCCGAGGACGCTGTTGGCGGTGAAGGACGCCCCGACGAGGGCGTAGGCGAAGGTGACGAGGAGGATGCCCTGCACGGCGGCGGTGCGGCCGGGCGCGGGGGCCGGGTCCGCCGCGGGAGCGGCCCGGGTGGCGCGTTGCTTCATGGTCACCGACGTTAGGCACGGACGCGGTCCCCTTTAAGGTCCACTTCCATGACGTCATCGAGGACCACTTCCGGTACCCCGGCCGCGGACGGTCCGCCGCCGGGCGGCGGCTTCGCCTGGGAACTGCTGCTGTCCGCCGCCTCCGCCCCGGCCAGGCGGCGCGGCAGGACCATCCAGGAGGCGCTGCGGGACGCCGTCCGCTCGGGCCGGCTGGCGGCGGGGACCCGGCTGCCCTCCAGCCGGGCGCTCGCGGCGGATCTGGGCGTCTCGCGGGGGCTGGTCACGGAGGCGTACGAACAGCTCGTCGCCGAGGGGTATCTGCGCAGCGACCGGGGGGCGGGTACCTGGGTCGGGGACGCGGTACGCGCCGGGGCCGCCGCCGCTCCCGGTCCCGTACCGGGGAATCCGTCGGCCAGGGTGAGTTTCCGGCCAGGCTCGCCCGATCTGTCGCTCTTCCCGAGGGCGGCGTGGTCGGCCGCGTTCCGGACCGTGATCGGGTCGCTGCCGCACCGGGCGCTCAGCTATCCCGACCCGCGGGGTCTCGCCGGTCTGCGGACGGCGCTGGCGGCGCTGCTGACCCGGCGGCGCGGGGTGGTCGCCGACCCGGACTGCCTGGTGGTGTGTGCCGGGGTCACCCAGGCCACCACGCTCCTCGGTCTCGTCCTGCACGGCCACGGGGAGCGGGCGGTCGGGGTGGAGGACCCGGGCAGTCCGGTGCACGGGCCGGTGTTCGCAGCGTGCGGGCTGCGGATGACGGGGCTGCCGCTGGACGCGGAGGGGCTGGCCGTCGAGCCGCTGCGCCGTTCGGGGGTGAGGACCGTGATGACCACACCGTCCCACCAGTTCCCGACCGGGATCGCGTACTCGGCCGGGCGCCGGATCGAACTCCTCGACTGGGCGCGGTCCGTGGACGGGCTGGTGATCGAGGACGACTACGACGGGGACTTCCGGTACGACAGGGCGCCGGTGGGCGCGCTCCAGGGCCTGGACCCGGACCGGGTGGCGTACACCGGCTCGGTGAGCAAGTCGCTGGCGCCGGGGCTGCGGATGGGCTGGCTGCTGGTGCCGCCGCGGCTGGTCGACGAGGTGGTGGAGCGCAAGCGCACCATCGACCTGGGCAACCCCTCCGTCGACCAGGCCGTGATGGCCCGCTTCGTCGAACACGGCGACTACGACCGGCAGCTGCGGCGGTGCCAGCGGGCGTACCGGGAGCGGCGGGACGTCCTCGTGGGGGCGCTGGCGGAGCGGTTCCCGGGGGCCGAGGTGAGCGGGATCGCGGCCGGGCTGCACATCATCGCCCGGCTTCCGGAGCGGTACGGTCCCGAGGACCGGTTCCTGGCGGCGGCGCGGGCCGCGGGGGTGTCCGTACGGTCGGTGGCGCAGCACGAACTGACGCCGGCGGCGGACCCGGGGCCGGGGGTGCGGCTGGTGCTGGGGTACGCCCACCTGGCGCCGTCGGAGATCGTCCGGGGGGTGGCGCTGCTGGCGGCGGGGGTGGGCCGCTGAGGCGCCGTTGTCAGTGGGGGGATCTACCGTCGTTTCCATGACACGAACCACGCAGGCGCTCGCCTACTCCCGGCCCTCCGCGCTCAGTTCAGCGGCGGGCGGGGACCTCCTGGGCCTGGAGACCTCGGGCGGGCTGACCCCGGCCGGGGCCGAGGACAGCCCGACCTTCTTCGCCGGATTCCTGGAGTCGCCGCAGACGGCGGCCCGTGGGCTGCTGGCCGTGGCCGATGTCGCGGCGGCCCGCTATGTCCGGCCGGAGCTGCGGCGGCTGCTGGACCCGGTGGTGACGGGCAACGGCGACCGGCTCCGCTTCGAGTCGTTCTCCGGCTGCTGCGGGGTGTACGCGCGGCTCGACGTCCTGCGGGACGGGCTGGGGGGCGCGGAGACGGGCCGCGGCACGACCAATGTGGATGTCAACGATCCGCTGCGGAACGCCTTGTCGCGGCTGACCGGGGACAGCCCGCTCCATCTGCGGGTGGGCCCCGGGGAGATGGCGGTCACGACCCTGGACGGCTCGGTGGTGGAGAAGAAGGTCCCGCTGCCGGACCGCTGGCTGCGCGGGTTCGCGGAGGCCCAGGTGGCGACGGCGGGGTTCGATCTGCGGGCGGAGCTGTCGGCGGCGGAGACCGTGCGGTTCCTGCGGTCGCTGCCCCGGTCCAGGAGCGGCGGTTCGTCGCGGGGCGCGATCTGGGTGGTCCCGTCGGGACGGACGCTGCGGCCGACGACCCGGCCGGTCGCGGGAGCGGTGTGTCTGCCGGGGCCGGAGCGTCTGGAGGCGTTCGGGCGGCTGCTTCGGCAGGCGAAGGCACTGCGGGTGTACGGGCCGCCGGTGGTGGACGGCACCCCGGTGCCCACGGCGTGGGAGCTGGTGCTCCCGGGGATGCGGCTGACGCTGACGCTCTCGCCCGACGCCTGGCGGGGCTTCTCCGGCGAGGGCGGGGTGCTGGATTCGCTCTCCGCGGACGAGGCCGAGGAGGACGCCGAGTTGCTGTCGGTGCTGCTCGCCTGGGAGCCGGAGATCGACCCGGTGGAGCTGGCCGACCGCTCGGGTCTGCCGGTCGCCCGGGTCAAGGCGAGCCTGGTCCGTCTGGGGACCTCGGGCCGGGTGGGGTACGACGTCGCGGACGCCGCGTACTTCCACCGCGAGCTGCCGTACGACGCCCGGCGCGTGGAGCGGCACAATCCACGGCTGGTCGCGGCCCGGGAGCTGCTGGCGGCGGGCGCGGTCACGGCCGACGCGGACGGGGTGTCGGCCGCGGTGGCCTCGGGCGGGCGCGTCTACCGGGTACGGGACGCGGGCGGGCGGCTGCGCTGCACCTGCGCCTGGTGGGCGGAGCATCAGGGCGGACGGGGGCCGTGCAAACACGCCTTGGCGGTACGGATGGCCCGGCGTGGACCGGCCGCGGACGGCGGGGAGCCGGGCGCGGCGGCAAGTGCGGCGTCGGGTACGGCGGCGAGTGCGGCGTCGGGCACGGTCGTGGGCGGCGGGACCGCGGCGGGCCGGGGAGGCGCGCGATGAACGAGCTGATGGAAGCGGTCCGCAAGGGGCGGGCGCACCTGGTGCCCCGGCTGCTGGAGCCGCTGGGGCCGGCGGAGCGCAAGGAAGTGCTCGCCGAGCTGAAGAAGTTCCGGACCGAGCTGCGGGGCTGGTCCTGGCAGCAGTGGGAGCAACGGTCGAGGGCCGCGATCGCCGTCCTGGTCGCGGGCGCGGGCTGTCAGCCCGGGGCGGTGTCGGCGGCGACCTGGATCGGCGCGGCGGATCTGCGCATCGGGCGGCCCGTACCGGTGCGCCCGGTGCTCGACGTGCTGGCGCACCGGGACGGCGTATGGCTGGGGAAGGTGGCGCACAGACTGGCGGGGCGGGCCAACCTCACCGAGGACGACATCCAGCTGATCGACGCGCTGGTCGAGCGCTCGGGCTGTGCCGTCCCCACCGCCGACGGGTATGTGACGGGCTGGGTGGGGACGACGGCCCGGCGGGGCTCCCGGGCGACCGGGGCCCTGTGGCAGGACCCCAGGGCCGCGGTGCTGGCGGTCCGGATCTTCGAGCTGCCCCGGATCCCGGGCACGATTCTCTGGGAGGGCTTCCGCGAGCCGGGCGACCCCTGGCCCGCCGGGCTGGCGGCGCTGGCCGAGCACGGGGTGGTGAAGCGGTCGGAGCTGCTCGACGCCTGCGTCGCGCGGATCCTGCGCGGTGGGAAGCCGGCCGAGATGACGTTCTGTCTGGCCGTCCTGCGCGCGCTGGATCCCGGCGACGAGGAGCGGCGGGCCAGGATCCCGGACTGGCTGGGGATGGCGGCCGACGGCACCCCGATGGTGGCGTCCTACGCCCAGAAGACGCTGACGGAGCTGGACCGGCGGGGGGAGCTGCCGGACGACGCCCTGGTGGCGATGTCGGAGGCCGTGCTGTTCCGCCGGGAGAAGGCCCTGGTGCGCGCGCAGCTCGTCCTGGTCGACCGGGCGCTGAAGCGGACTCCGGGGTCGGCGGAGCGGCTGCTGCCGGTGGTCGGTGAGGCGTTCGGCCAGGCGGACACCGGGATCCAGGACCGGGCGCTGAAGCTGGTGGCCCGTCATCTGGGGGACGTCGGGGACGCGGTACGCGAGGATCTGGCCCTGGCCGCCGACCGGCTGAGCCCGGCGCGGCGGGAGGAGGCCCGTGCCCTGCTGGGGGTGTACGGGATGCCGGACGACGAGCCGTACGAGGAGGTGCTTCCGCCGGTCACGGCCCCCGGAGCGGTGGCCCCGGCGCCCGGGTCGGTGGCCGAGCTGGTGGAGGAGGTGCTGGTGGTGATGAGGTCCCGGGAGCTGACCGTGGACTTCGAGCGGGTCGTGGACGGGATGGTGCGACACGGCGCCGAGGACCGCGGGGCCCTCGCGGCGGCGCTGCGCGAGGCGATGCCGAATCATTGGTGGGCCGGCGATCCGGACGACGCCTCCGCCTTCTCCCACTACCAGGAGCGCTACTTCCGGCAGAACGACGGGGACATCGACTTCCTGGTCGCCGCCGTGGCGACCCGGCTCCCCTTCGACCTCCGGATCCTGGGGGCCGACGGCAAGGATCCGGGGGCGTGCCCGCACGAGGCGCTGTCGGGCCTGCTCTCCGCCCGGCTGCGGGAGGTCGCCTACCGGCTGCGGATGGATCCGCCGCCGTTCCTGCTGGCGACTCCCACCCGGGACACCGGCGCGCTCGATCCTGGGGTGCTGGTGGAGCGGCTGCGGGAGTACGGACGGCTCGGGGCCGTGCCGGGGCCGGTGGACTTCGGGCAGGCACTGCTGCGGGTCCGGCGCGGCGCGGGCGGCCCGGCGGCCGAGGACGCGGCGGCGCTGGGCACCGCCGAAGGGGACCGGCTCGCCGCCTGGCTGCGGGGCGAGGGGCCGGAGCTGCCGGCGCTGCGGACACCGGGCGGGCGGCCGGGCCCGGACCAGGACCAGGAGACCGCGGAAGACAGGGACGGCACGGCAAGCACCGAGAACGCCGAGAACGCTGCGGAGCCGTCGGCCCGTGACCGGGGCCGGGTGGCGCAGGCCGTTCTGAACCCGTTGCGCGACGCCCGGGACCTGCTGGTGATGAGGCGGACCTATCCCCGTTCGTTCCACTGGCTCGGGCGGGCCGTGCGACCGCACCGCCGGTGCCGGCAGTTCGGTCGTTGGCGGCCCTTCTGGCGGCTCGTCCTGCCGTACGAGCGCGAGGCGCTCGCGGTCTGGCTCCAGGCCGGGCTCGCCATGAGCGGCGAGGGGGAGAACCGCGGGATCACCGCCGGGCTGATCTCGCTCGCCGAGGCGGAGTCCGGTGACGGGCCCGCGGGGCCGGGGCTGCACCGGGCCCTCGCGATCGGTCTGGGCGCCGAGCGTTCCGAGGACCGGCTGGCGGCGGTGGACGCCCTGTTGTCGCTGGCGGCCCGCGGACAGCTCGATCACGCCCGATTGGCGCGGGAGCTGGTCGATTTGGTGGATCATGGGGTGGTGATACCGACCCGGGCAGCCGACGCGCTGGACACGGCCGCGTCGAGCGGTGCGTACGGGACCGTCTGGTCGGTACTCGGCCCGGCCCTGCCCCGGCTGATGCGGTCCGTCCCGGTGAACCGGGGACTGGGCAGGGTCGTCGCCGTCGCCGCCGAGTGCGCCGAACGCAGCCGCCCGGCGGTCGCGGAGGAGATACCCGGCCTGGCGGAGTTCGCCGGGCGGAAGGGCACCTCCCAGGTGGTGGTGCAGGCCGCGCGCCTGGCCCGGGCGCTCTCCGCGACGACCTCACCGGCGGTGCCCGTCCCGACGGACACCATGGATCGAATGACCACATAGGACACCAAATGCATGCTTTACCCATCAGTCACACATCGTTCGCGATCACGCAACACGCCGCCGCCACAGTGGTGGACATGACTGATGCGACCTCCCGGGTGAGCGCCCGCCGATCCCACGACCGACGGCGGGTATGCACCGAACTGACCGCGATACTCACGGCGGTGACCGTCGCCGGGGTGTTCGCCCATCGGACCGGACACACCCCCGGCGGTCCGTCTTTACTGATGACAGCGCTGATGACAGCCGTATCGGCGGTCGGGGCCGTTGTCGTGTTCCCCCTGTGGCGGGCTCGACGGCACGGCTCGCGCCCGCCGTCCGGGACCTCCGGCACCTCCGGGACCGGTGAACCGGGCACCCCGCGTGGGGACGAGCCCGTGACCGCGGCCGGGTTCGGTACGGCGGGCGCGGCGGCCGCGACGGATCACGGCCCGGACGGGACCGTTCTGCGACGGGTGCGGACGACCGTCCGGGACGAGCCCGGCAGCCTGGCCGCGCTGTGCGCGGCGCTCGCCGATCTCCGGATCGACGTCGTCGCCCTCCAGACGCATCCGCTGACGCGGGGCACCGTAGACGAGTTCCTGCTGCGCACGCCGGGAACGCTCCAGGCGGACACGCTCCGGGAGGCGATCGCGCGGGCGGGCGGCTCGGAGGTCTGGATCGAGCGCGCCGACGCGCACGACTTGGTCGACACCCCTACCCGGGTCCTGGGTCTGGCGATGCGGACGGCCCTCGATCCGGCCGAGCTGCCGCTGGCGCTCCGGCAGTTGCTGGGCCGCTGCACGATCCGCTCCCGGCCGGCCGACGGGCCGGAGGACGCCCCGGTTGGGGAGCGGGCCCCGGTCGAGGGCGCGCTGGAGGGGACCGTGATCCGGCTGCGTGATCCGCGGGGCGGCACGGTCACCGTGGAGCGGCCCCATCTGCCCTTCACCCCGACCGAGTTCGCGAGAGCCCGGGCGCTGATGGAGCTGGACGCCCGGCTCGACCCCCGGACCCCGCGCGGCAAGGACCTCCACACCTTGCCGGAGGGCGAGGAGATCGTGGTGCGCCGCGCCGACCAGGGCGATCTGGAGGCCGCGAAGGAGATGCAGCTGCGGTGCTCGGAACGGACGCTGCGGGCGCGTTATCACGGCCCGGTCGCCGACGCCCACCGCTATCTGGACCATCTGCTGAGCCCGCGGCACGGGCGGACGCTGGCCGTGGAGACCACGTCGGGACGGCTGGTGGCCCTCGGTCATCTGCTGTGGGACGGGGAAGAGACCGAGGTGGCGCTGCTGGTCGAGGACGCCTGGCAGCGCAGGGGCATCGGGTCCGAACTGCTCGGGCGACTGGTCCTCCTCGCCCGGGAGACCGGCTCCCGGGGGGTGTACGCGGTGACCCGTTCGTCGAATACGGGCATGGTCGCCGCGATGCGGAGCCTGCGGCTGCCCCTCGACTACCAGGTGGAGGAGGGCACTTTGGTGATCACGGCGCCGCTGGACGCGGCAGGGACGGATCCGCGACGGCCGCACGAACACGCGGAGCACTGAAAGGGGAACGGGGAGCGGGGAGCGGACGGCAGCGGCGTCGGACGTCGAGACGGCTGCGGCGGCGGCGCGGCCATCCGGTCGGTCGCGGTCATCCGACCGGACAGCGGCACCAACGATATCGCGCCAAAGATCCCGCCGCTCTCCTCAGGGGCGGCGGCCCCGGCACTTGCCCCGGGCCTGTGACACCCGTGCTCCGGGCCGGAGTGCGGAGCCCGTGGTCAGGGCCGGGGCACGGGAAGGAGCGGGATCGCCCCTCCGGGCCGCCGGGCGGAGGGGAGCGCGCGGAGGCGGCCCGGCCGCCCCGGGCCGCGAACTACACCGGCGCGAAAGCACGATCCATACGCGACGTCCGAAGTCAGCTCGTGCGGATGACTCGAACGAGTGATACAGCCGACCGATTCCCGCGCCGGCCGGTCCTGCCCCGACCCCGGCGGCGGTACGGAGCGGGGCGCGGGCGAAGCCGTACGACAGGAGACGAAGGGCCGGGTACGACACCGGGAAGGGCGGCCGCGCGGCCGGTCGGGGGTGTGCCGGGGCCGGCGTCGACCGGGTCGGCGGAACGGTGGTCCACCAGCCATCGGACGGTCGTTCACCGGCCCGCGGGTCCCGCACGATGGTGACGCCGCCGCCCCCGCTCATAGAGGATGTGTGCATGTCAGTCACCGCCAGCATCGTGCTGCCCCGTCAGGTCGCCGACACCTATCTCGACGCGCTCGTCGCCCTCGACCCGATCACCGGCACCTATCTCGGAGTCAAGGAGAGCGCCGACCTCCTGCCCGACTTCTCCCCCGACGGCCAGGAGGCCAGGGCCGCCCTCGCCCGGGAGACCCTCGGCCGGCTGGACGAGGCCGAGAAACGGCCCGGCGCGGAGAGCGATGCCGAGCGGCGCTGCGGACGGCTGCTCCGGGAGCGGCTCACCGCCGAACTCGGCGTCCACGAGGCGGAGGAGGGGCTGCGGGCGGTGAGCATCCTCGACTCCCCGGCGCATCTGGTCCGTACGGTGTTCACGGTGACCCCGACCGCGACCGAGGAGGACTGGGCCGCCGTGGTCCGGCGGCTGAACGCCGTTCCGGCCGCCCTGGAGAGCTATCGTGCCGCTCTCGCGGAGGGGCTGGAACGCAAGCTGTACGCCGGGCCCCGGGCGGCCCGTACCACCGTCGGCCATCTGACGGAGTGGATCGGTACGGACCGCGGCTGGTTCGAGGAGTTCGTGGCCGACGGGCCCGATTCCCTCGCCGCCGAACTGGCCGGGGCCGCCCGGGCCGCCACCGAGGCCCTGACCGGCCTGCGGGACTGGATGCGCGACGTCTACGTCCCGACCGTGGCCGATGCCCCCGACATCGTGGGCCGTGAGCGCTACGCCCGCTGGTCGCGCTACTTCAACGGCACCGATCTCGACCTCGACGAGGCGTACGCGTACGGCTGGACCGAGTACCACCGGCTGCTGGCGGAGATGCGGATCGAGGCCGGGAAGATCCTGCCCGGCGCGGACCCCTGGGAGGCGCTGGCCCACCTCGATGTCCACGGCCGCCATATCGAGGGCGTCGAGGAGGTAAGGACCTGGCTCCAGGGCCTGATGGACGAGGCCATCGAGGCCCTCGACGGGACGCACTTCGAACTCGCCGAGCGGGTGCGCCGGGTGGAGTCGCGGATCGCTCCCGCGGGCAGTGCGGCGGCCCCGTACTACACGGGTCCTTCCGAGGACTTCTCACGGCCGGGACAGACCTGGCTGCCGACCATGGGCGCGACCCGGTTCCCCGTCTACGACCTGGTGTCGACCTGGTATCACGAAGGGGTGCCTGGCCACCATCTCCAGCTGGCCCAGTGGGCACATGTGGCCGACCGGCTCTCCCGCTACCAGGCCACGGCGGGCGGCGTGAGCGCCAACTGCGAGGGGTGGGCGCTCTACGCGGAGCGGCTCATGGACGAGCTGGGCTTCCTCTCCGACGCCGAGCAGCGGCTGGGGTATCTGGACGCGCAGATGATGCGCGCGTGCCGGGTGATCGTCGACATCGGGATGCATCTGGAGCTGGAGATCCCGGCGGACTCGCCGTTCCGTCCCGGTGAGCGCTGGACGCCAGGTCTCGCGCAGGAGTTCTTCGGCCGGCACAGCGGGCGCCCGGCGGAGTTCGTGGAGAGTGAGCTGACCCGCTACCTGTCGACGCCCGCCCAGGCGATCGGCTACAAGCTCGGCGAACGGGCCTGGCTGCTGGGGCGGGAGAAGGCGCGCGAGCGGCACGGCGACGCCTTCGACGCGAAGGCCTGGCATATGGCGGCGCTCTCCCAGGGATCCCTGGGTCTCGACGATCTGGTGGACGAGTTGTCGAAGCTGTGAGCCCCGGGCCGGTGGGCGGTCCTCGACCACCGGCCCCGGCGACTCCCCCCGCGTTCGCCGGGGTCCGCGGCGGACGCCGCCCACGGAGTTGATACCCACTCCGGC
>NZ_JBHYZV010000062.1:0-49216 GCF_042753905.1 Streptomyces sp. NPDC059248
GGCCGGAGCCCGTACCGCCGCCGTCCGCGTACGACCGGTTACTCCGGTTACTCGACGGTGACGGACTTCGCCAGGTTGCGCGGCTTGTCGATGTCACGGCCCATGGCGAGGGCCGTGTGGTACGCGAAGAGCTGGAGCGGGATGCCCATCAGGATCGGGTCCAGCTCGTTCTCGTTCTTCGGTACGACGATCGTGTGGTCGGCCTTCTCCTGCTCCCGGTGGGCCACCGCCAGGATCCGGCCGCTGCGGGCCTTGATCTCCTCCAGGGCCGCCCGGTTCTTCTCCAGCAGATCGTCGTCGGGCACGATCGCGACGGTCGGCAGCGCGGGCTCGATCAGCGCCAGCGGGCCGTGCTTCAGCTCGGACGCCGGGTAGGCCTCGGCGTGGATGTAGGAGATCTCCTTGAGCTTCAGCGACGCCTCCAGCGCCACCGGATAGCCCCGGACGCGCCCGATGAACATCATCGACTGGGCGCCCGCGTACTCCTCGGCCAGCTTCTTGATGTCGTCCTCGGTGGCGAGGATCTCCGCGATCTGCTCCGGCAGCCTGCGCAGCCCCTCGATGATCCGCTTGCCCTCGGAGACCGAGAGGTCGCGGATCCGGCCGAGGTGCAGGGCGAGCAGCGCGAAGGCGACAACGGTGTTGGTGAAGCACTTGGTGGAGACGACACAGACCTCGGGGCCCGCGTGGACGTAGACACCGCCGTCGGCCTCCCGGGCGATGGCCGAGCCGACCACGTTCACCACCCCGAGGACCCGGGCGCCCTTGCGCTTCAGCTCCTGGACGGCGGCGAGGACGTCGTACGTCTCACCGGACTGCGACACCGCGATGTAGAGGGTGTCGGGGTCGACGACGGGGTTGCGGTAGCGGAACTCGGACGCGGGCTCGGCGTCGGCGGGGATCCGGGCCAGCGACTCGACGAGGCCGGCGCCGATCATGCCCGCGTGGTACGAGGTGCCGCAGCCGAGGATCTTGACCCGGCGGATGGAGCGGGCCTCGCGGGCGTCGAGGTTGAGGCCGCCCAGGTGCACGGTGGAGAACCGGTCGTCGATCCGGCCGCGCAGGACGCGGTCGACCGCGTCGGACTGCTCGGAGATCTCCTTGTGCATATAGGTGTCGTGGCCGCCCATGTCGTACGACTCGGCCTCCCACTCGACGGTGGTGGGCGTGGCGGTCGTGGTGGAGCCCTCGGTGGTGTACGTACGGAAGTCGTCGGCCTTGAGGGTGGCCATCTCGCCGTCGTCGAGGGTGACGATCTGACGGGTGTGGGCGACCAGGGCGGCGACGTCGGAGGCGACGAACATCTCCTTCTCGCCGATGCCGAGGACGACGGGGGAGCCGTTGCGGGCGACCACGATCCGGTCGTTGAAGTCGGCGTGCATCACGGCGATGCCGTAGGTGCCCTCGACCACCTTGAGCGCGTGGCGGACCTTCTCCTCCAGCGTCTCGGCCGCGGAGCGGGCGATCAGATGGGTGAGGACCTCGGTGTCGGTCTCCGAGGCGAAGACGACGCCCTCGGCCTCCAGCCGGGCGCGCAGATCGGACGCGTTGTCGATGATGCCGTTGTGGACGACGGCGACCTTCTCGTCGACCGAGAGGTGGGGGTGGGCGTTCTCGTCGCTCGGGGCGCCGTGGGTGGCCCAGCGGGTGTGGGCGATACCGGTGGTCCCGGCGAACCGCTTGGGGATCCGGGCCTCCAGATCGCGGACCCGGCCCTTCGCCTTGACCAGCTTGAGCCCGCCCGCCCGGGCGCCGGTGATCACGATGCCGGCGGAGTCGTACCCCCGGTACTCCAGCCGCTGGAGTCCCTCCAGCAGCAGCGGTGCCACATCACGCTTACCGATGTATCCGACAATTCCGCACATAAAAGTTCTTGCCCCTCCATAGGTGAGAGATCGGATGTCAGCCGTAGATCATGCGGCGCAGCTGCCGGAGCGAAAGATCCGGGGGCGCCACGGCGCGGTGCGGCAGTTCGGCCGCGATCCGCTCGAAGATCTCGGCGTTCGCCAGGCCGCCCGACTGCAGTTCGCGATGGCGGCGGCGGACGTAGATCTCTGTCTTCTCGTCGAAGTACGCCAGCACGTCGAGGACGACCCGGACCGCCTCGCCGCGCGGGAGCGCGGTGGTGCGGACGAGATGGTCTATGAGGTCGTCGTGCGCGTGCGCGGAGTGTGAGGGTGGCGACGCGGAGGATGACGGACGACCTGGCCGGCGGTGTTCGAGCACCCGTCGATACTGATGCGTAGCGCCGTCGAACGCAAGAATCCTGCCCGATTCCGGGCAGGACCTGGCCCGGGACGGTCTACAGCCGCTTCAGGACGGCCTGCTTGGCGGTGGTGAACTCCTCGTCCGTGAGCACGCCCGACCGGTGCAGCTCGCCCAGCTCCCGCAGCCGGCGCAGCAGCGTGTCGGGGTCGTCGGCCGGGGGCGCGGCCGGTCCCGGCTCGCCCCGGGTGAGGGCGGCCGGCTTCTCCTCGGCGTACGGATGCGGCAGCCGGGCCACTACGGCCGCCCCGACCACCGCCATCAGGGGGTCCTTGCGAAAGCCCCACAGCTCGACCGCGTGCGGGTCGTACTTGGCCGGGGCCGATGAGCGGATCCGGGCCACCGTGAAGCGCAGATGCCCGTTCTCCAGGGCGGCGGGCGGCAGCCAGTCGACGCTCTCGACATCGCCGATGGCGATGGTGCGCGGCCCGCCCGACGACTTGGCGTCCTCGGTCTTCCAGTTCCACGAGAGCCGGATCTGCTCGCCGTCGAACTCGACCGTGCCGTCGCCCGCCGTGGCGCTGATCGGCACCGCGGGGCCCGGCAGCAGATAGCGGTCCACCTGCTCGGGGCTGATCTGCTCGATCAGCAGCGCGTTGCGGACCGCGTCCACGAAGTACTCGGCGACCCCGGACCGGTCGTTCTCCACACTCAGCTGATACGGGTCGGAGCCGTCCTTGAGCCGTCCGCCGGCGAGCTGGAGCAGCGGGTCGGCGCCGCCGCGCAGCCGCAGCCGGAGCCGCCCGGACTTGCGCCCCGGTTCGTACGAGACCCCCGCGACGGCGTCCAGCGGTACGGTCACCTCGCCCAGGGCCTGTCGCAGCGGCCCCACGCCCTTGTCGGAGCCGGGCACGATACGCACCGTGTCCCCGTCGAAGCTCCAGGTCCCGTCCTTCTGGATGATTTCCGCCATGGGCCGATTCTTCCATCCGGCCGGGAGGGTGGAGCGGGTGGATTGTGTGATCATTTCGCCCGGCCAGGTCTAGACCTGAACTCGGCGGTGGGGAACGATGACGGATGGTCCGACGCCTGTTGAAGGGAATCATCCCGTGAGACTGTCCCGACCGACTCCCCGTTCGCAGCCCGGCCCCTTCCGGGCGCCCCGGCTGCCCCGACTGCGGCTGCTCGGCGCCCTGATCCTCGTCGCCGGAGCCGGTGTCGGCTGTTTCGCCAGCGACGGAGGCGGTGGTTCCGGGGGCAAGTCCGCTCGCCGGGCGCCCACCGCCGTACCGGCCCTGGGGAATGTGGTGCCCGCGCCGTCCGCCGTCCGCCCGGCGGGGAGTCCGTACGAGATCACCGCCGGTACCGCGATCCGCTTCGACGACCGGCCCGGGGTCAGGGCCGTCGGCGACTACCTCGCCGGGATCCTGCGGCCCTCCACCGGATTCGAGCTGCCCGTGAGCCCGGGATCCGGTGACGACGGCATCCGGCTGCGGCTGGCGCCGGGCGAGGCCGCCCTGGGCGACGAGGGCTATCGGCTGGAGTCGTCCCCGGCCGCCCTGACCCTGGTGGCCCGGGAGCCCGCCGGGCTCTTCCGCGGGGTGCAGACGATCCGTCAGCTGCTGCCGCACGCCGTGGAGAAGGACACCGCGGGCCCGGGGCCGTGGCGGGTGCCCGGCGGCACGATCACCGATACGCCCCGGTACGCCTACCGCGGGGTGATGCTCGACGTCGCCCGGCACTTCTTCACGGTCGACCAGGTCAAGCGGTATATCGACCAGGCCGCCCTGTACAAGATCAATAAGCTGCATCTCCATCTCACCGACGACCAGGGCTGGCGGATCGCGATCGACTCCTGGCCGAAGCTGACCACCGTCGGCGGGGCCACCGCGGTCGGCGGCGGCAAGGGCGGCTTCTACACCAAGGACCAGTACCGGGAGATCGTGGCGTACGCGACGAGCCGCCATATGGACGTGATCCCCGAGATCGACTTCCCGGGCCACACCGCCGCCGCCCTCGCCTCCTACCCGGAGCTGAACTGCAACGGCGTCGCCGGCCCCGTCTACACCGGGACCGATGTCGGCTTCAGCTCGCTGTGCGTCGGCAAACCGGTCACCTACGACTTTGTCGACGATGTGATCGGGGAGATCGCCGCGCTCACCCCCGGCGACTACATCCACATCGGCGGCGACGAGGCCGACAGCACCGAGGAGAAGGACTACCGGGTCTTCATGGACCGGGCCCGGGAGGCGGTGGCCCGGCACGGCAAGAAGCCGATCGCCTGGCACCAGATCGCGGGCGCCGAGGTCGACCGGGACGTGATCGCCCAGTACTGGGGTTACGGCGAGACCAAGAAGGAGGAGCGGGAGCAGGTCGCGGACGCGGTGAAGAAGGGCGCGCGGCTCATCCTCTCCCCGGCCGACCGGATCTATCTGGACATGCAGTACACGATCACCCATCCGCTCGGACTGAGCTGGGCGGGCCGGGTCGAGGTCGACCAGGCGTACGACTGGGATCCCGGTACCTACTTCGCGGACGAGGGCGTCCCGGAGGACGCGGTGATCGGTATCGAGGCCCCGCTGTGGACGGAGACCCTGAGCACCAGCGCCGAACTGGAGCAGATGGCGTTCCCGCGGCTGCTGGGCGCGGCCGAGAAGGGCTGGTCCCGCGGCGACATCGGCTGGGAGGAGTACGAGCCGAGGCTGGCGGCGCAGGCCGGCCGGCTGGCCGCGCTCGGGATCGCGTACCACCCCTCGCCCGCGGTGGACTGGACGAAGGGCACGAAGAGCACGAAGGGCTGACCGAGCCGGGTACGGCACCCCGACCGGGGCCGGTTCCGGGTACGGCTCCGTACCCGCGAACCGCCCCGGTCGGGCGGTCCCGGTCGGGCGGTCCCGGTCGGGCGGTCCCGGTCGGGCGGTCCCGGTCGGGCGGTCCCGGTCGGGCGGTCCCGCGGGCGTCAGTCGCGTCGGGGACGGTCCAGCAGGCCCTGTTCCAGGGCGATGACCACGGCGTGCGTACGGTCGCTGACGTCCAGCTTGGCGAAGACCCGCAGCAGATGGGTCTTGACCGTGGCCTCCGCGATCACCAGCCGCCGGCCGATGTCGGCGTTGGAGAGCCCGTCGGCCACCGCGCTCAGGACGTCCCGTTCCCGGGCGGTCAGCACCACCGGCGCCGGGCGGCGCATCCTGGCGACCAGCCGCTCCGCCACCCGGGGCGCCAGGACCGTCTCGCCGCGCGCCGCCGCGCGGACGGACGACACGAGCTGTTCGCGGGTGGTGTCCTTCAGCAGATAGCCGATGGCGCCCGCTTCGACGGCCCGTTCGATCTCCGTATCCGTGTCGTACGTGGTGAGGATGAGGACCCGGGTCGCGGCCGGTCCCGCGACGATCTCGGCGGTGGCCGCGACCCCGTCCATCACCGGCATCCGCAGATCGATCAGGGCCACGTCGGGGCGGAGGGCCTCGACGAGTTCGACGGCCTCCCGGCCGTCGCCGGCCTCGCCGACGATCGTGATGGACGGCTCGGGGGAGAGCAGGGCGATCACCCCGGCGCGCATCACCGTATGGTCGTCCACCACGATGATCCGGACCCGGTCGTCCGCTCCGGGGCCGGCCGCGCCGGACGCCGCCGCGGGAGGTGTCGGGGGCGTCGCGGTCATCTCAGGACCGTCCGTTCGTATGGATGGTGGCGAGGACACGGGTGCCGTCCCCGGGTGAACTGGTCACCGTGAGATCGCCGTCCAGCTCGGCGAGCCGGCCGCGCATACCGTGGAGGCCGAAGCCGCGGGAGTCCTCGACGACGAAGCCGCGGCCGTCGTCGGTGATCTCCAGCTCGATGGCGTCCCGGTCCTGGGTGAGGACCACGCCCACCGTGGTGGCGGCGGCGTGTTTGCGGACATTGGCCAGCGATTCCTGGACGCACCGCAGCAGCGCGATCCGGGTCCGCTGGTCGCAGTCGACGTCCGGCGGCAGCTCCGCGTCGACGGTCAGACCGGTGTCCTGGGCGAACCGGTCCAGGGTCCGGCGCAGGGTGACCGCGACCGAACCGGGGGTCAGTCCGCTCTCCGGGGCGGAGCCCACCAGCACCCGGGCCTCGGCGAAGTTCTCCCGGGCGGTCCGCTCGATGGAGACCAGCTGCCGCCCGGCGCGCTCCGGATCCGATCCGAGGGTCGAACGGGCCGCCTCCGCCAGCACGATGATGGAGGCGAAGCCCTGGGCGAGGGTGTCGTGGATCTCCCGCGCCATCCGCTCCCGCTCGTCCGCCGCGCCCTGCCGCCGGTGCGCCTCCGCCAGCCGCGCCCTGGCGTCCTCCAGTTCGGTGCCCAGCCGCCAGGCCCGGGCGTCGCCGTCCGCCACGAGCCGGTGGATCAGCAGACCGGTGAGGACGGAGACGGCGTAGCCGGCGACGGCGAAGACGATATTGCCGGTGACGTACTGGTCGTCGCGCAGGACGATACCGACGACGGTGGCCGCGGTGGCGGCCCCGCTGAGGACGACCGGGGCGCGGACGCCGGTGGCGAAGAACCAGAACTGCGGGAGCGAGACGATGAGCAGGGCCGCCCCGCCGCCCGGGAGACCTCCCATGGCCCCCAGGCCGAGGGCGAGCAGGGCCAGATAGGCCGGGGGCCGCAGCACGGGATTGTCGGGGAAGCGCACCACCGTGGCGTAGCAGAAGACGAAGACCGCCAGCAGGGCCGCCGCCGCCCACTTGGGCGATCCGGGGTCGTCGCTCATCCCGATGGCCGAGGGGAACAGGCCGAGCAGCGCCCAGGCCGCCGCGTACCAGGCGTGGAACGTCCGGAGGTTCAACCGTTCGGTGGGCCGCGGCCGTTCGTTCATCCGGTCAGCCTACTTTTTCCGGCTCGCGCTCCGCCGGTGTCCCGGCCGCCCGGACCCGGCGCATACCGCGGGAGGGCCACCAGTTCCACTCGCCGAGCAGCAGCATCAGCGACGGGAGGAGCAGGACGCGGATCACGAAGGCGTCCAGCAGGACGGCGACCGCGAGGACGAAGCCGGTCTGCTTCATCTCGATCAGATGCAGGGCGGCGAAGCTGCCGAAGACCGTCACCATCACCACGGCGGCGCTGGTCACCACCCCGGCCGAGCCGCCGATGCCGTCGAGGACCGCCCGCCGGGTCGGGACGCCGTCCATGGCGGCCTCCCGGATCCGGCTGATCACGAAGACCTGGTAGTCCATCGAGAGCCCGAAGAGGATGACGAAGAGGAAGAGCGGTACCCGGGAGCCGATGGAGCCGGTGGAGTCGAAGTCGAGGATTCCCTCTGCCCATTGGTGCTGGAAGACCAGGACCAGCAGCCCGAGGGAGGCGAAGGCGGAGAGCAGATTGAGGACGAGCCCGATCAGGCCGAGGACGACGGAGCGGAAGGCCCAGACGGTCATGGCGAAGGTGACCAGCAGCAGCGCCCCGATGATCAGCGGCAGTTTCCGCTTCTGGTGGGCGGGGTAGTCGGCGTAGCGCGCGACGTCTCCGGTGACGGCCACGTCGACGTCCGCGAGGGTGCCGACGGTGGCGGGCAGATGGCTGCCGCGCAGCCGTTTCAGGGACCGCTGGGCCTCGGGGTCGCTCACGAAGTGCGCGACCTTCATCTCCAGCAGGGTGATCCGGCCGTCGGGGGAGGTCCTCAGCTCGGGGCGGCCGGTGACGGCGGGGTCTTCGGCGGCGCGGTCCGCGAGGTCGCGCAGGGCGCCCCGGACCTCGTCGCCGCGAGCCGCGTCGGCCCGTACGACGACCTGGTGCATGGCTTTCAGCTCGGGGTAGGCGGCCGTGATCCGGTCGTAGGTCCGCATGGCGCCGATGGCGCGGGAGTGCGTCTCACGGCCCATGTCGGTGAGGTTGATGTTCAGGACGGGGAGGGCGAGGGCGACCAGGGCGAGGCCCGAGACGGCCAGGGTGATGGCGGGGTGCTTCGCGGTGGGGCGGAGTACGGCGGCGGTGAGCCGGCCGGGTCCGGTCCGCCGCCCGGCGCGCGGGGTCCGGCCCCCGGCGGCGGCGCGGGCCGCCTTGCGGCGTTCGGCGCGGTCGCCCAGTTTGACCAGCAGCGCGGGGAGTACGGTCAGCGAGCTGAGGACGGCCACCAGGGAGACCACGACGGCGCCGGTGGCGATGGAGGAGAAGATGACGTCGTCGGCGAGGTACAGGGTGGCGCTGGAGACGGCGACGGCGAGACCGGAGACCACCACGGCCCGGCCCGAGGTGGCGGCGGCCAGTTCGACGATCGCCCGGGAGCCGAGCCGGCCGTCGGCCTTCGCCCGCTCCTCGCGCTCCCGCTTGAGGTAGAAGAGGGTGTAGTCGACGCCGACGGCCAGGCCGATCATCAGGATGATGTTGGCGCCGACCCCGGCGTCGGGGAAGACGTGCGAGGCGAGCATCGACAGGCCGATCGCGGCGGCGATCGAGGAGAACGCCAGCAGCAGCGGTACGACGGCCATGACCACGGAGCCGAAGACGACCAGCAGGGTGATCAGGGTGACGGGCAGGGCGATGATCTCGGTACGGGCCAGGTCGTCGCCGCGCAGCCGGTCGACGCCCTTGCCGATGGACGGACCCCCGACCTGCTCCACCCACAGCCCCGGATAGGCGTCCTGGACGGCGGCGGTCCGGGCGAGCAGCGGGTCGACGTGCTTCTTGCCGTCGAGTTCGGCGCCCTTCATAGTGATGTCCACCCGGAGGGCTGAGCCGTCGGCGGAGGGGACCGGGCCCGCCACGGAGGCCACTTCGGGGAGCGCGCGCATCCGGTCGGCGATAGCGCGGGCGGCGGCGCCGGCCTGTGCCGGGTCCGGCTTTCCGGTGCCGGGGCGGGCATGGATGAGGACGCGCTCGACGGGCTTCTGTTGGAGGCCGCCCTCGGCTGCCATGGCCTCGGCCCGGCCGGCCTCGCCGATCCGGTAGTCCGCGCTCGTCGCCGGGTTGCCCCCGATCGCGATGCCCGCTCCCAGGCAGAGGACGACGAAGACGAGCCAGCCGGTGATGGCCCGCCAGGGGTTGCGGGCGCTCCACCGGGCCATCCGAACAGTGGGGTTTCTCATGGGAATCATGCTGCTCGGAGCGGTGCGGGCGGTGACAGGCTCTACCGGTTGAACCTCGGGTCCACCGGCCGGTGGACCCCGGCATGGCCCGCCGCCCGCCGCTCACCACCCGCCGCCCGGCGCCCCGTGCCCCGCCCCGCGACCCCTGGCCGGGGCCCGCCGGGAAACGAAAGAGGCGGGCATCCCCCGAGGGACCGTGTTCCGGGGATGCCCGCCCCGTCGAGGGGCCGCCGTCAGACGACGGTGTCGGCCAGGGGGTTGCGGAGCGTGCCGACGAGCTGGAGCGCCGCGGACGGGTCCGCCAGATCGACCATCTGCCGGTTGTTCCGCAGCTGGAGCCGGTTGAGGCAGGAGAGCGCGAACTCGGGCGCGAAGAGGTCGTACTCGGTGAACTTGTCCGCCAGTTCGGGGACGGACGCCTGGTACTCCCGTACACAGTCGGCCACCGCGGTCCAGAACGCCCGCTCCTCCAGCCGCCCCTCGGCGACCAGCGCCGCCGACAGGAAGCGGAAGAAGCAGTCGAATACGTCGGTGAAGACCGAGAGCAGCTTCATCTCCTCGGGCACCTCGGCCCGTACCCGTTCCACGGCGGGCGGGAGGACCGCGTCGGGGTCCATCACCACGATCTCCTCGGCGATGTCCTTGAAGATCGCCCGGCGGACCGTGCCGTCCTCGCCCAGGACGAGGATCACATTCTCGCCGTGCGGCATATAGGCCAGGTCGTAGGCGTAGAAGCTGTGCAGTACGGGGGTGAGATAGGCCCGCAGATAGCCGCGCAGCCACTCGGCGGGCGGCAGCCCCGACTCGTCGATCAGGGCCCCCGCGAAGGAGGCGCCGTCGTGGTCGGTGTGGGCCAGGGACGCCATCGTCGCCAGCCGTTCGCCCGGTCCGAGCGACGGGACCGGGCTCTCCCGCCACAGGGCCGCCAGCATCTTGCGGTAGGGCGAGTGGCGGTCGGTGGCCCGCTCGTACTGCCGGTGGCGGTAGCCGATGGCGGCGTGTTCGCGGATGATCGAGAAGCCGGTGTCCTGGAGGATCGGGTCCCGCTCGATCAGCCCGGCGAGCCAGTCGTTGATCGCCGGGGTGGCCTCCATATACGCGGCGGACAGACCGCGCATAAAGCCCATATTCAGGACGGACAGCGATGTCTTCACATAGTGCTTGTGCGGGGCGCTGGTGTTGAAGAAGGTCCGGATGGACTGCTGGGCGAGATAGTCGTCGTCGCCGGGACCCAGACAGACCAGCCGCCGCCCGGCGATCTCGGAGGCGAAGGTGACGGAGAGCTTGTTCCACCACTGCCACGGGTGGACGGGCAGCAGATAGTAGTCGTCCGGGTCGAGACCGAGCCCGGTGAGCCGCCCGGCGAACCGGGTCAGGGTCTCCTCGCCCAGTTCGTCCCGGACGAGGGTGTCGTAGTCGAGGTCGGCGGAGGCCGTGAAGGTGGCGTGGTCGCGGTGGGCGGCCAGCCAGATCAGCCGGATCGGGCTCGCCGCCTCGGGCGCGTACGACAGATACTCGTGCACCCCGAAGCCGAGCCGTCCGTTGTTGGCGACGAAGCAGGGGTGGCCCTCGGTCATCCCGGTCTCGATCGCCTGGAAACCGGCCCCGGCCAGCTCGGCGGAGGTGACGGGCTTCCGGGTCAGCTTGTACGCCGTCCCCGCGAGGGTGGAGGCGATCTCCTCCAGATACACCGGCAGTACGGTGTCGCTCAGGCCCAGGGCCCCGCGCAGTTCGGTGCAGAGGTCCACGGCGTCCGGGGGCAGCTCCGTCCCCCGGTGGCGGCGGACGATCGACTCCTCGGCGATGTCCCAGTGGTCGAGCGCCCTGACCTCGGCGGTGAAGCGGTACTCGGTGGCTCCGTCGTCGCTCAGGACCCGGTAGCCGCCGTCGCCCAGGGGTTCGGGGACCAGCAGCCGCTCATGGGTGAACTCGGCGAGCGCCTTGCGGACGAGGAGCCGGTTGGCCCGCTCCCACAGCTCGGGCGTCAGATGGGCGACGGCTTCGGCTGCGGTCATCGTCCCACCGCCGGGCGGTCGGCCATGGCGGCGCTGCGCTCGAAGGCGTCCCGGGTGCAGAAGCTGAGGAACGCCTCCTTCTCGGGGGTCCGGATCCGCTCCGCTATCGAGAAGCCGGCATAGGCGTTGAGGGCGTGGACGGCCGTATTGCGGATATCCGGCTCGACCACGACCCGCTCGGTCGCGGGGTCGGCGAACAGGGTCCGCAGTACGGCGGTGATCACGGCCCGGGTGAAGCCGTGGACCGGGGTGTCGGTGGGGGCGACCAGGAAGTGCATCCCGACGTCGCCGGGCCCGGCGTCGTACAGACCGACGAGTTCGACCTCCGCCGGGTCGTAGCTCTCCATCAGGAAGACCGGCTCACCGGCCGCGGAGTGGCCGATGAAGGCGTGGTGGTGCGGGTGTTCCGTGATCTCCGTATACGCCCGTGCGACGTCCTCGGGCCCGAAGTCCGGCATCTGCCAGAAAGCGGACTTGGGGTGGGTCACCCAGCGGTGCACCAGCGGGATGTCGGTGAGCGGGTCGAGCGGTCGTACGGTGAAGCCCAGCGGGTCGGGGGCGGTCATACGGAGAACTCCTGGAACGCGATGGACTTTTCCACGGCGTAGTACTCGCGACCGAGCAGCTCGCCGATGATGTAGGCATTGCGGTACGCGCCCATGCCCAGGTCGGGGGAGGTGATGGAGTGGGTGTGCACCGCCGAGTTCTGGAGGAAGATCTCACGGCCCGCGGTGTCGACGGAGTAGTTGCGGGCCACGTCGAACCGGCCCCGGCCGTCCCAGCGGATACGGTCGCGCAGGGGTTCGAGGAAGCCGGGGACCACGTACTGGTAGCCGGTGGCCAGGATCAGGCCCTCGGTGCGCAGCTCGTACTCCTTGCCCTGCTCCTCCTGGCGGAGGGAGAGGCCGTACGTACCGGACTCCTCGTCGTACGAGGCGCCGTCGAGCCGGGAGTTGGTGAGCAGCCGGGTGGGGACCGGGCCCTTGAGGTTCTTCTGGTAGAGCAGATCGAAGATCGCGTCGATCAGATCGCCGTCGATCCCCTTGAACAGACCCTTCTGCCGCGACTCCAGCCGGTAGCGGGTGTCCTCCGGCAGGGCGTGGAAGTAGTCGATGTACTCGGGGGACGTCATCTCCAGCGTCAGCTTGGTGTACTCCAGCGGGAAGAACCGCGGGGAGCGGGTGACCCAGTTGAGCCGGTAGCCGTGGACGTCGATCTCGGAGAGCAGGTCGTAGTAGATCTCGGCCGCGCTCTGGCCGCTGCCGACGAGGGTGATCGACTCCTTGGCCTGGAGCGCCTCCTTGTTCGGCAGATACGCCGAGTTGTGCAGGAGGTCGCCGCCGAGGTCGCGGCAGCATTCGGGGACGTACGGCGGGGTGCCGGTGCCCAGCACGATCCGGCGGGCGCGCAGGACGTCGCCGTCGGCCGTCGTGAGCCGGTACAGCTCGCCGTCGTGCTCGATCCTGGTCACGGTGGTGTTGAAGCGGACATTGCTCAGCCGGGCGGCGACCCAGCGGCAGTAGTCGTTGTACTCGGTCCGCAGCGGGTAGAAGTTCTCCCGGATGTAGAACGGGTAGAGCCGTCCCACCTGCTTCAGATAGTTGAGGAACGAGTAGGGGGAGGTCGGATCGGCGAGGGTGACCAGGTCCGACATGAAGGGGGTCTGGAGGTGGGAGCCCTCCAGGAACATCCCCGAGTGCCACTCGAAGTCGGGCTTGGAGTCGAGGAAGAGACCGGTCAGCTCCTCGATCGGCTCGGTGAGCGCGGCCAGACCCAGATTGAAGGGGCCGAGTCCGACCCCGATGAAGTCGTACGGTTCGGCGGGCTCGGGCGACGCGGCCGGCCGGGCCGACCCGGGCGGGGTCTCAAGAGGCGTGGACAAGGTTCTCTCCCAGGTACTGCTCGGCGTGGCCGGCGATGAGGTCGAGGACGGCGGCGATGTCGTCGGTCGTCGTCTCGGGGTTGAGCAGGGTGAACTTCAGGTACTGGCGGCCGTCGACCTTGGTCCCGGCGACGACGGCCTCGCCGGAGGCGAAGAGCGCCTTGCGGGCGTAGAGATTGGCCCGGTCGATCATGGCGGGTCCGGCGACGCCCGACGGGAGCCAGCGGAAGACCAGGGTGGAGAGCCGGGGCTCGACGACCACGTCGTAGCGGGGGTCGGCGGCGAGCAGGGCGTGGCCCGCCGCGGCCAGGTCGCAGACCTCGTCGAAGAGGGTGCCGATACCGTCGGCGCCCATCACGCGCAGCGTCATCCACAGCTTGAGGGCGTCGAAGCGCCGGGTGGTCTGGAGCGACTTGTCGACCTGGTTGGGGATCCGCTCCTCCACGGTACGGCGCGGGTTGAGGTACTCCGCGTGGTACGTGGCGTGCCGCAGGGTCGCGCCGTCCCGCACCAGCAGGGCGGAGGAGCTGACCGGCTGGAAGAACGACTTGTGGTAGTCGACGGTGACGGAGTCGGCGTACTCGATGCCGTCGAGGAGATGACGGCGGGTGGGGGAGGCGAGCAGTCCGCAGCCGTACGCCGCGTCGACGTGCATCCAGGCGCCGTACCGCTCGGCGAGTTCGGCGATCTCCGGCAGCGGGTCGATGGAGCCGAAGTCGGTGGTGCCGGCCGTGGCGACGACCGCCATGGGCACCAGTCCCTCGGCGACGCACCGGTCCAGCTCGGCGGCGAGGGCGAGGGTGCGCATCCGGCGGTCGCGGCCGGTGGGCAGGGCGACGACGGAGTCCCGGCCGAGGCCGAGGAGTTTGGCCGACTTCTGGACGCTGAAGTGGCTGCACTCGGAGGTGAAGATCCGGAGCTTGCCCGGGTCGGCGCACTTGGCCTCCTCGCGGGCGAGCAGCAGCGCCTGGAGATTGGACTGGGTGCCGCCGCTGGTGAACACGCCGTCGCCGGCGGAGCCGAAGCCTATGCGCGCGGCCGTCCAGTCGATCAGCCTGCGCTCGATCAGGGTGCCGCCGGCGCTCTGGTCCCAGGTGTCGAGGGACGAGTTGACGGCGGAGAGCACCGCTTCGCCGAGTACGGCGGGGATCACCACCGGGCAGTTGAGGTGGCCCAGGTAGCGGGGGTGGTGGAAGTAGACGGCGTCCCGCAGATAGACCCGCTCCAGCTCGTCGAGGGCGGCGGAGGTGTCGCCCAGCGGCTGGTCGAGGTCGATTCCGGCGATCACCGGCGCGAGGTCGTCGGCGGTGACGCCGGTGAACGGCTGCCGGGTCGTGGCGAGTCGGTTCGCCACCCGCTCGACTCCTTCGGTCACGGAGCGCCGGTAGCTCTCCGCCGTTGCGTCATTGAGCAGGTGCGAGCGCATGCAATGTCCTCCCGGATACGGGGACTTGAATCGCTCTCAGGACAGGTGGGGGTGCGAGAGCGACCTGGGGAAGGTTAGCCTAACCTAACCATTCCTGGGAATCGGGCCCCGGCATTCGGATGGCCGCCCTCGTATGGCGTTGTTCACACAGCGGTTACCGGACGCCATGTCCCGGCGGTGCGCGCGGGGTTGACGGGGTGTCCGCCCGGGGGGCCGGGCGGAGGCGTCGGCGCGCGACGCGGTGTGAAACGGCGGGGTGGGCGGGTGCGGCCGGGCAGCGGACCGGAGCCCCGGGAGGCGGATCCGTGAACGGCCGGGGGGATATCTGCCCGGCCGGCGGCGGTCATGATCCTGTGTGCCGGCGGTTGGCCGGAATGTGGCCGGATATCTACCGCTGGAGGCCGGTTGTCGATCCGGCGCCCGGTGGCCCGGGAGCGCTCACCGGATCGCGGCGGGGGTGGAGTGCGCTCCCGGCGCACTCCACGGCATCGGAATACGCCCCGACGCCCCTCCGTATCGCGGCATCGGATGACGCCCGGATGCGCCTGGTATCGCCGTCAGCTCTCGCCGATCTCCGCGAGCGCCGGGTCGTCCCGCAGACCGTCCTCGCTCACCCCGCGCCGCCAGTAGCCGACGAAGGTGACCCGGCGGCGGTCGATACCGCGCTCGTTCACCAGATGGCGCCGGAGCGCCTTGACGCCGCCGGACTCCCCGGCGATCCAGGCGTACGGGATCCCCTCGGGCAGCTCCGCGGCGGCCACGGCCTCGACGGCGGACGGCGCGCCCTCGTCCCGTACCAGCCAGACGATCTCGGCGTCGGCGTCGGTCTTCAGCTCGATCCGGTCCGCGGCGTGGGGGACTTCCAGCCAGACCCGGGTCCGCATACCCGCGGGCAGCCATTCGAGGATCGCCGCGACGGCGGGCAGGGCCGTCTCGTCGCCCCAGATCAGGGTCCACTCGGTGTCGGCGGGCGGTCGGCAGCGTACGGAGGTGTTCGCCGCGACCGCCGGGCCCAGCACCATCGCCCGCCGGCCCGGCGCGGCGGCCAGGGCCCAGCGGCAGGCGGGGCCGCCGTCCTCGTGGACGGCGAAGTCGATATCGAACTCCCGCGCACCGGTGGCGGTCTCCCGCTGCTCCCGGACGGTGAACGAGCGCATCACGGCCCGGACGTCCTCGGGGAGCGCCCGCCAGGCGGCGAAGACCGCGCTGCCGTCACCGGCGTCGACCGGGACGACGGGCGCGTCCTGGCCGGGGTGCGGCAGGAAGAGCGACAGCGACTGGTCCCGGCCCCCGGAGTCGAATCCGGCCAGCGCGCCGTCCCCCGGGAAGCCCCGGAAGGTCACCCGCACCATCGACGGCGTCAGCCGCAGGGCCCGCTCGACCCGCAGGTCGAAGAACCGGAAGGGAACGGCGTCGGGGGCGGTAGCCATGCGCTGACCTCTTCTTCGTGCTGCCCGGACAATCGGAGGTCAGGTTAGCCTAACCTTCCCTCCTGTGCGAAGGTGACCGGTCGGCCCGGGGCTTCAGGGACCCTCAGCGCCCCTGAACACCTTGGCCTGCCCGCACCCGCGAACGGTGCGGTCAGCCCGTGAAGCCCAGCTCGCGGGCGATCAGCATGCGCTGCACCTCGCTCGTCCCTTCGCCGATCTCCAGGATCTTGGAATCGCGCCACATCCGGGCCACCGGGTACTCGTTCATAAAGCCGTAGCCGCCGTGGATCTGGGTGGCCTCCCGGGCGTTGTCGACCGCGACCGTCGAGGAGTAGAGCTTCGCCAGGGCGGCCTCCTTCTTGAACGGCTCGCCCGTCACCAGCCGGGACGCCGCGTCCCGCCAGCCGACCCGGGCCATATGCGCCCGCATCTCCATATCCGCGATCTTGAACTGGATGGCCTGGTTGGCGCCGATGGGCCGCCCGAAGGCATGCCGCTCCTTGGCGTACTTCACCGACTCGTCGACACAGCCCTGGGCCAGTCCGGTCGCCAGCGCCGAGATCGCGATCCGGCCCTCGTCGAGGATGCGGAGGAACTGGGCGTACCCCCGGCCCTCGTCGCCCAGCAGATTCGCCAGCGGCACCCGGACTTCGTCGAAGGACAGCTCACGGGTGTCCGAGGCGTTCCAGCCCACTTTGGAGTAGGCGGGGGCGACCGTGAAACCGGGTGTCCCGGAGGGGACGACGATCGAGGAGATCAGTGGCCTGCCGTCATCGGTCCTGCCGGTGACCGCGGTGACGGTGACCAGCGCCGTGATATCCGTACCGGCGTTGGTGATGAAGCACTTGGAGCCGTTGATCACCCAGGAGTCGCCGTCGCGGACCGCCGTGGTGCGGGTGCCGCCCGCGTCGGAGCCGCCCTCCGGCTCGGTGAGGCCGAAGGCGCCGAGCGACTCGCCCGAGCAGAGCCGGGGCAGCCATTCGCGGCGCTGCTCCTCCGTACCGAAGCGGTAGACCGGCATCGCGCCGAGGGAGACCGCCGCCTCCAGGGTGATCGCCACCGAGGAGTCGACCCGGGCCAGCTCCTCCAGGACGATGCCGAGGGCGAGGTAGTCGCCGCCCATCCCGCCGTACTCCTCGGGGAACGGCAGCCCGAACAGACCCATCCGGCCCATCTCGCGGACGATCTCGTACGGGAACTCGTGCCGCTCGTACAGGTCGCCGATCTTCGGCGCGATCACCTCGTGGGCGAACTCCTCGACCGTGCGGCGGAGTTCCTCGTGCTCGGGGGTGAGCCGGTGGTCGAGAGACATGGTCTGGTCACTCCTGGTGGGAGAGGGCACGGACGGTACGGGAGGGGCTGGGGCGGCCCAGCCGTTCGGCCATCCACACGCTGGTGGCGGTGAGCAGGCCGAGATCGACCCCGGTCTCGATCCCGAGACCGCGGAGCATCCACACGAGGTCCTCGGTGGCGAGATTGCCGGTCGCGCTCTTGGCGTAGGGGCAGCCGCCGAGGCCGCCCGCCGAGGCGTCGACGGTGGTCACCCCCCGCTCCAGGGCTGCGAGGGTGTTGGCCAGCGCCTGGCCGTAGGTGTCGTGGAAGTGGACGGCGAGCGCGGAGACCGGGACGCCCGCGTCGCCGAGCCGGGCGAGCAGCTCCCGGACATGGCCCGGGGTGGCCACCCCGATGGTGTCGCCGAGCGACAGCTCGTCGCAGCCCAGATCGCGCAGCGCCGAGGCGACCCGGACCACCCGGTCGACGGGGACCCGGCCCTCCCAGGGGTCCCCGAAGCACATCGAGAGATAGCCGCGGACCCGGATCCCGTCGGCCTTCGCCCGCGCCACGACCGGCGCGAACATGGCGAGCGACTCGTCGACGGTCCGGTTCAGATTCCGCCGGGCGAAGGTCTCGGTCGCCGACCCGAAGACGGCGACGCTCCGGGCGCCGAGCGCGATCGCCCGGTCGAGCCCCCGCTCGTTGGGGACGAGGACGGGCAGGGACACCCCGGCCGGATCGCCGAGCAGGGGATACAGCTCCTCGGCGTCGGCGAGCTGCGGCACCCACTTCGGGTGGACGAAGCTGGTCGCCTCGATCGTGGTCAGCCCGGCCGCCGCGAGCCGGTGCACGAACTCGGCCTTCACCGCCGTCGGGACGACGGTCTTCTCGTTCTGGAGGCCGTCCCGGGGCCCGACCTCGTGGATCCTCACCCGGGCGGGCAGCCCACGGACCGGGAACTCCATCGGCAGTCCGGCGGGCGGTCCGGCGGCGCTCATCGTCCGCCGCCGTTCGTTTCAGCAGACGGTTCGGGTGCGGGCTCGTGCGGGGCGATCACGGCCAGCAGCTGGTCCATCGCCACCGTGGTCCCGGGCACCACATCCAGCTCGGTGACCGTCCCGGCGTGCGGCGCCGAGATCACATGCTCCATCTTCATCGCCTCCACGACCAGCAGGCTCTGACCCGCCGTGACCTCGTCCCCGACGGCCACCTTCACCACCGTCACCGTGCCGGGCATGGGCGCCGCGAGGGTGTCGGCGCCCGTATGCGCGGCGGACGAGAGGGACGCGGCGACCGGGTCGTGATCCCGTACGTGCCAGGAGTCGCCGTCCCGGCCCAGCCAGTCGGCCGCCCGGTGGAAGGTGTGGACGACCCCGTCGAGGGTGACGGCGACCCGGTCCCCGGTGACCTCCGCGTGCGCGGGCGCCTCCTGAGCGACGGGTTCAAGTCCCGCTACCCGCAGGGGGAACACGAGCGGTGCCGGGGTGCCGCCGAGCCGCCAGCCGGCCGGCCGGCCGAAGGGGTCGGTCCACCCGGACGCGTCCGGTACGGGTACGAGCGCCGCCGCCCGGACGGCCGCCGCCGCCGCGTACACCTCGGCGGGCACGGTGTCCGGGATCAGCCCCTCGGCCTCCCGCTCCACCAGACCGGTGTCCAGCTCGCCCGCGACGACCGCGGGATGTGCCAGCAGCCGCCGCAGGAAGCCGGCGTTGGTGGGGACGCCCAGGGTGACCGTCTCGGCGAGGGCGGCCCGCAGCCGCCGCAGGGCCGTCGCGCGGTCGGGCCCGTACGCGACGACCTTGGAGAGCATCGGATCGTACAGACTCGACACCTCGGTGCCCCGGCTCAGCCCGGAGTCGGTGCGCACCCCTTCGTGGGTGCGGCCGTCCGGCTCGCGCAGGGCGAGGACCGTACCGCCGGAGGGGAGGAAGCCGCGCCCCGGGTCCTCGGCGCAGATCCGGGCCTCGACCGCGTGCCCGGTGAGCCGGATGTCCCGCTGCTCGTACGGCAGGGGTTCGCCCGCCGCGATCCGCAGCTGCCACTCCACCAGGTCGAGCCCGGTGACCAGCTCGGTGACGGGGTGCTCGACCTGGAGGCGGGTGTTCATCTCCATGAAGAAGTAACGCGAGGGGTCGTTGCCGGGGACGATGAACTCGACCGTGCCCGCGCCGGTGTACCCGCAGGAGCGGGCCGCGCGTACCGCGGCCTCGCCCATGGCGGCCCGGGTCTCCTCGTCCAGCAGGACGGAGGGCGCCTCCTCGACGACCTTCTGATGGCGGCGCTGGAGGGAGCACTCGCGCTCGCCGAGGTGGAGGACGCGGCCGTGGGCGTCGGCCAGGATCTGGATCTCGATATGGCGCGGTCGGTCGATCCACCGCTCCACCAGCAGGGTGTCGTCCCCGAAAGAGGCCCTGGCCTCGCGCCGGGCCGCCGCGATCTCGTCCCGCAGCGCCGACTCCAGCCGGGTCAGCCGCATCCCTTTGCCGCCGCCGCCCGCCGACGGCTTGAAGAGGACCGGCATCCCGATCTCCCGGGCCGCCGCCGCGAGTTCGTCGTCGCTGAGCCCGGATCCCGAGGATCCTGGGACCACCGGCACCCCGGCGGCGCGGACCGTCTCCTTGGCCCGGATCTTGTCGCCCATCAGGGCGATCGCCGGCGCGGGCGGGCCGACGAAGACCAGACCGGCGTCCGCGCAGGCGCTCGCGAAGCCCGCGTTCTCGGCGAGGAAGCCGTAGCCGGGGTGGACCGCGCCGGCGCCCGTGCGCTCCGCCGCCGCCAGCAGCCGGGGCACGGAGAGATAGCTCTCGGCGGCGGGCGCGGGGCCGATCCGGACCGCCGTGTCCGCCTCCCGTACATGCCGGGCACCGGCGTCGGCGTCGCTGAAGACGGCGACCGAGCGGATCCCCAGGGCGCGCAGCGTACGGATCACCCGGACGGCGATCTCGCCCCGGTTGGCCACGAGAACGGTGTCGAACATGGTCACGGTGCCCCTCACATCCGGAAGACGCCGAAGCCGGGCGCCGACGGGTCCTTCGCGGGCAGTGGCGCGTTGGCGCAGGCGGTCAGGGCGAGGCCCAGCACCTGGCGGGTCTCCAGCGGGTCGATGATCCCGTCGTCCCAGAGCCGGGCCGTGGCGTAGTAGGCGCTGCCCTGCTCCTCGTACCGCTCGCGGATCGGGGCCTTGAACGCCTCCTCGTCGGCCGCGGGCCACGCCTCGCCGCGCCCCTCCAGCTGGTCGCGCCGGACGGTCGCCAGGACGGACGCGGCCTGCTCGCCGCCCATGACGGAGATCTTGGCGTTGGGCCACATCCACAGGAACCGGGGGGAGTAGGCCCGGCCGCACATGGAGTAGTTCCCCGCGCCGTACGACCCGCCGACGACGACCGTCAGCTTGGGCACCCTCGTACACGCCACGGCGGTGACCATCTTGGCGCCGTGCTTGGCGATCCCGCCGTGCTCGTAGTCCTTGCCGACCATGAAGCCGGAGATGTTCTGGAGGAAGAGGAGCGGGATGCCCCGCTGGTCGCACAGCTCGATGAAGTGCGCCCCCTTCTGGGCGGACTCGGCGAACAGGATGCCGTTGTTCGCCACGATGCCGACCGGATGGCCGTGGATCCGGGCGAAGCCGGTGACCAGGGTCTGCCCGAACTCGGACTTGAACTCGGCGAACCGGGAGCCGTCCGTGATGCGGGCGATGACCTCCCGGACGTCGTACGGGGTCCGGGGGTCGACGGGCACCGCCCCGTACAGCCCGGCGGGGTCGGCCACCGGCTCGTCGGCGGGCCCGACGGACCACGGGAGCGGGCCGCGCCGCGGCAGCGTCCCCATGATCGTCCGGACGATCCGCAGGGCGTGCGCGTCGTCCTCGGCGAGATGGTCGGTGACACCGGAGATCCGGGAGTGCGTCTCGCCGCCGCCCAGCTCCTCGGCGGTGACGACCTCGCCGGTCGCGGCCTTCACCAGCGGCGGGCCGCCCAGGAAGATCGTGCCCTGGTTCCGGACGATCACGGCCTCGTCGCTCATCGCGGGGACGTACGCCCCGCCCGCCGTGCAGGAACCCAGGACGGCGGCGATCTGCGGGATGCCCGCGCCGGACATCCGCGCCTGGTTGTAGAAGATCCGGCCGAAGTGCTCCCGGTCGGGGAAGACCTCGTCCTGCATCGGCAGGAACGCGCCGCCCGAGTCCACGAGATAGACGCACGGCAGCCGGTTCTCCAGCGCGACCTCCTGGGCGCGCAGATGCTTCTTGACCGTCATCGGGTAGTACGTCCCGCCCTTGACGGTCGCGTCATTGGCGACGATCACCGTCTCCCGCCCGGCGACCCGGCCGATCCCCGCGACGACCCCGGCGGCCGGGGCCTGCCCTTCGTACATCCCGTGGGCCGCGAGGGGGGCCAGCTCCAGGAAGGGCGAGCCGGGGTCGAGCAGCGTGTCGACCCGGTCGCGCGGCAGCAGCTTGCCCCGGGCGGTGTGCCTGGCCCTGGCCCGCTCGCCGCCGCCGAGCCGGGCCGCCGCGAGCGCGGAGCGCAGCGTGTCGGCCAGCTCCCGGTGGGCCGCCTCATTGGCCCGCCAGGCGGCGGACCCCGGATCGGCCGTACCGGTCAGCACGGGTGCCTGCCGTGGTGGCAGGGGTGCCTGCTGCATCGAATCGAGCCCCCTTGCCCGGACGACGACGGTGGACGGTTCAGTTAATGACCGTTAACACTCCTCCTTCAGGTTAACGATCGCTAACCCGATTGTCTAGAATTACTTTCCATGAGCACCAGGACGGACGCGCCCACCCGCCGCGAGCAGATCCTCAAAGAGGCAGCGCGGCTCTTCGCGGAGCGCGGATTCCACGGCGTCGGCGTGGACGAGATAGGGGCGGCCGTCGGCATCAGCGGGCCGGGCCTCTACCGCCACTTCCCGGGCAAGGACGCGATGCTCGCCGAGCTGCTCGTCGGCATCAGCGAGAGGCTGCTGGCCGGGGGCCGGATCCGGGTGACCGAGGCCGCCGGCGACCCCCGGGCGCTGCTGGCGTCCCTCATCGACGGCCATATCGACTTCGCGCTGGACGACCGGCCGCTGATCACCCTGCACGACCGGGAGCTGGACCGGCTGCGCGAGAGCGACCGCAAGCTGGTGCGCCAGCTCCAGCGGCAGTACGCGGAGCTGTGGGTGACGGTGGTACGCGAACTCCACCCGGACGTCCCGGAGGCCGAGGCGCGGGCCGCCGTGCACGCCGTCTTCGGGCTGCTGAACTCCACCCCGCACCTGGGGTCGCGCCCCGGCGGGCCGCCGCAGTCGCGCACCCGGACGGAAACGTTGCTGCGCCGGCTCGCGCACGGCGCGTTCGCGGCCCTCACGCCGTAGGGCTGTTCACACCCGTCGTGGGTGTGGCGTGGATCCCGCCGCGACCACCGGGCCCGGTCCCGGTCGTGACGGCACAATGGGGACATGCCGATACCCAGCCGTGCCGCACTCGTCGAGCACCTCGTCCGTACCCGGATCGCGGGCGACGTCGCCACCCCGCGCGACAACAACCTCTCCCACTACCGCAAGCTCGCCAACGGCGACCGGCACTACTGGCTGGGTCTTGAACTGGGCGACCGCTGGACGGACGAGCAGGACGTCCTCGCCGTGATGGCCGAGCGGTGCGGGGTCAACGACGACCCCGGCCACCGGGTGGGCCAGGACACCATCGACCCCGAGCTGACCGTGGACGGCCTCGACCGGATGGCGGCACGGCTCCGCAAGGCCGCCGCCGGGCATGAGCGGGTCCTCTTCGCGACCGGTCACCCCGGCGGGCTCCTCGACGTCCACCGCTCGACCGCGGACGCCCTGCGGGCCGCGGGCTGCGAGATCGTCTCCATCCCGGGCGGGCTGATGACCGACGAGGGCATGGTCTACCAGGTCGGCGGGGTGGCCGTCCTCGAACACGGCGCGACCCTGTGGCACACCCACTCCCCGGCCCCGATGGCCGCGATCCTCGACGGCCTCGCCCGCGACGGCAGCCCGCTGCCGGAGCTGGTCGTCGCCGACCACGGCTGGGCGGGCTGCGCCGGGCAACGCGGCTTCGACACGGTCGGCTACGCGGACTCCAACGACCCGGCGCTCTTCATCGCGGAGGCGGAGGGGACGGTCCAGGTCACGGTCCCGCTGGACGACCACGTCCTGGACCCGAGGTTCTACGAGCCGATGACGGCTTACTTGCTGGGGGCGGCGGGACTTCTTCCGAGCTGACGCCGCTGGTGTGGGGGCGCCTCACGCCGGGGTGGGGTGGGGTCGTCCCCGCAGGCGCGGGGAGCACACCCTGCACTCGGCGGGCGCGGGCGCGAGCTGGGGACCATCCCCGCATGCGCGGGGAGCACAGTTTTGACCGGTCCTGCCACCCCTCGTACCGGGGACCATCCCCGCACGCGGGGAGCACCGCTTTCGTACCGAGGAAGCCCGCCGTCAGATGGGACCATCCCCGCACGCGCGGGGAGCACGCTCGCTCGCGCCGTCGAGTACGACGGTGGCCAGGGACCATCCCCGCATGCGCGGGGAGCACCACGGTGTTCCTTCGTTCGGGACGTCGGCGGTGGGACCATCCCCGCATGCGCGGGGAGCACCACCGATCCGCCCGCGCCGAGGACGAGGAGGCGGGACCATCCCCGCATGCGCGGGGAGCACAACCCAGCCGCCTGACCCGCCCACCCGGTTCCGGGACCATCCCCGCATGCGCGGGGAGCGCTTGCCCGCGCCCTGGCCGATGAGCCTGACTTCGGGACCATCCCCGCATGCGCGGGGAGCGCTCGCCTGACCGGTACGCCCGCCGGGGCGCGACGGGACCATCCCCGCATGCGCGGGGAGCGCAGTTTCCCACCTGCGGGTTTCTCAGCCGGAGGCGCCGTTTTCCATTACTAGCGCCGACTCCGGCGAATGTGGTGAATGGGGTGAAGTGGTGAACGGCTGAGTCTTGTTGTGCCCCATGGCTTCCCGCCCCGTGTGTTGGTGTCTGGTGTTGACGATACGGGGCGTGACCGGTGTGTGAAGTGGCTTTGGTGGGGGGTGGTTCAGGCGGTTTCCGGTGGTGTGTGGCGTGTTTCTGTTGCGTGGTTGTTGGTGATGGTGATGTGCCATTGGTCGCCCGGGTTTGGGCCGTGGCAGTGGAGGTGGCCGGTGAAGGTGTGGTTGGGGAAGGTGTTGATGGCGTGCTGGATTTGGTGGGTGAGGGCGTAGGTGTCGTGGCGTCGGGGCGCGAGGTGTGTGGCGTGGCCTGTGGTGTCGAGGCGGAGGAGCAGGTCGCAGCCGTACGGCGGTTCCTCCGGGGTGTCGGGGTGGTAGAGGGTGCCTCGGGTTGACTGCGGAGGTATGGGCGGGGTGATGGTGAGGGTGCCGGTGATGTGGGTGGTTTGCATGGGTGGGGTTTTCAGGTGTGGAGGCCGATGGCTGCGTAGGTGTGGTCGTTGGTTGGGGTGTGGTTGTCGGTGTGGGTGGGGTGCCATTGGCTGGCTGGGACGAGGCCGGGGCCTGTGGGGGTGAGGTTGGTGTAGAAGGCGGCGATGTCTTCGAAGGTGCGGGGTTGGGTGGGGAGTCCGGCGATCTGGAGGGTGCGGGTGGCTCGGTGGACGGCTTCCTGGTTGTGTTCGTGGGTGAGGTGGGTGGCGATGAGTGCGCTGCCGGGTGGGAGGGCGTCGAGGAGGTGGCGTAGGTGGGCGTGGGGGTGTTCGTGGTCGTAGAGGGTGTCGAGGACTGCGGTGGCGACGAGGGCGACGGGCTGGTTGAGGTCGAGGTGGGTGGCTGCCTCGGTGAGGATGTGGTGGGGGTTGCGGAGGTCGCCCAGGATCGTGCGGACGGTGCCGCCTGTCTCTTCGGATTCGTGGGCGGTGCTGAGGTGGGTGACGACAAGTGGGTCGTGGTCGACGTACAGGGTTCTGGCCCGGCGATGGTGGTGGCGCTGCACCAGGTGGTGGCTGGCGGGTGTGGAACGGGGAGGGAGCCCGGGGCCGATCTCCAGGACCTGGGCGATGCCGAGGTGTTGTGCGGTGTGGGTGACGGCTCGTAGTCGGAAGGCGCGGGTGGCGCGGGCGACCTCACGGGCCGGGTAGCCCAGAGCGTGGAGGATGCGTACGAGTTCCTCGTCCGCCTCGTAGGCGTCGAGTGCCTCGGAGGCGTCACCGAGGGCGGCGTGCTGGAACCGCGCACTGCTCGCCGACCGGAACGCGGAGGGGGTGGGGAGCACGGTCACGACGCGTCCCCCAGGTCGTGCGCGGGGGTGCAGCCGATGAGCCGGGTGACGGTCCGGTCCATGAGCAGCCACGACAGGCGGGGATCGTCGTACGGCAGCCGCGCACCGGCCGTTGTCGCCACCGGCGCCCCGCCCGGGTTGCCGGGATCGGGCCCGTACAGCAGGCCGTGGTAGCCCCAGATCTGCGGGTAGCGGACCCGTACCGCCCGGTATCCCCGGGCGAGAGACGGACACTGCCGGACGGCGAGGGCCGCGCAGGGGTCGGGGCAGAGGGGCACGATCTCCGTGAGTGACCCGTCCGCCACCTCTTCCGTCCCCGGAAAGAGCCAAAGCGACCCGTTGGGATGCGGGAGTGGTCGCCGCCCGCAGACCTGGCACAGCAGTTGCCGCGCCGACCGGCGCTGGCGGCGGCCGTCGACCTCCTCGTACAGCGGTCGGCTCCCGGGCGCGGGACCCCTTCGGCCTCGGCCGCGTGCGATCAGCACCCTGTCGTCGGTCCGGTCGTGGACGCCCTCGTCGGCGTAGGCGATGCCCCGGCCGCCTGGTGCGAGCACGACAGGTTCGCGCAGGTTCGGCGCGTCGGACCAGGGCGTGATCCAGGGGACGACGCGCCCCCGGAATGACGGCAGTCCGGCCCCGCTCATCGGGCCACCGTCCGGGCGTCGTAGGCGTCGAGAATGTGCGTCGGGCAGGTGGTGAGTCCGGGCCGGACCTCGACCGGTGCGGCCGTCTCCCGCGAACAGACCAGACAGACCTCCGTTGTGGTGGCGGGCGGCTGTTCCGCGAGCAGGCAGTCGAGCACCGTCGACTGGGTCCGGAAGAACTCCCGGGCCTGTTCCCTCTCCGGCCCCGTCCACGGCCGTGACCAAGGACTCTCGGGCGGCGGTGCGAAGACGTCGGGCAGCGCCGAGAAGTACGCGGCGGTGTGCCGCCCGGGGCGTTGGCGCGAAAACGGTAGGACCAAGGCCCGGGCGAACGTATGGGCGATAGAGTCACGCATACGGCTGATCAGCTCCTTCGGAAAGCTGCTCCGTCGAGCCCCGGTGGGCCGTTTGCGGCGGCCCCTCCGGGGCGTCTTTATGGATGTCCCGCTACGTCGGACGGTGAGTCAGTTGCCCGGGGCGGAGGCGAAGGGAGCGCCTTGGCGACCAATGCCTCTCGACCCGTTCGGTGAACTCGGCAGCAGGTCTTCTGCGTGCCCGCCAGGATGCCGACATGCAAAGGCCGGAAGTACCCCAAGGTGGGGTACCTCCGGCCTTCCGGAAGCTTGACTACGGCTGGATTCCCAGCCAGTTCGTGAAGGTACGCAGATCCTCGGTCGTACGGCGGTACTTCGTGGTGAGCATGCGGGCGGTCTCCCGCGCGATGGGGTGGAACCGTGTCTGCTCCGGCGCAATTGCCCGGGCTTGCTTCAGGTACCCCAGGGCATCCTCGCGCCGGTCGAGATCCAAGTGCGCGCGGGCAACCGCTACATAGTGGTGCCCCTGTCGGGTACGCGCCATATCCGCCGGGAATCGGACATCGGCCGCCCGCTTGACCGCCTTACCCGGCTGCTTCAGCTCCACGTGCGCCGCCACGTCGTGGACCGCCACGTTCGCCGGGCCGAATGTCATGTGGTAGTGCAGCTGGTCGCGGCCGTCCGGAATTCGGTCGGCGAGTACGGAGGCTTCCCTGATGTGATCGGCCGTGAGGTCGGAGTCCTGGGCGAACGAGGCGATGGACGATTCCCGGAGGCGAATGCTTCCCAGCAGGGTGATACGGGCCGCGCCCCGCACCGCGTCGTCGGACTCCAGTACTTCGCGCGCGGCCCGTAGGACGCGCAGGGCGCCGTCGTAATCACCGAAGGCATGGAATGAGTAGGAGTGGGTCCATTCGGCCAGGGCGCACATCAGCGGGTCGTCGGCACGGGCGGCGGCCCACCGCATCCGATCTTCCAACTGGCCTGTCAGGTCGGCATATCCGAGGCGGAAGGCCAGGCCGTGGGCCATGTAGTAGCAGGAGGCCAGCAAGCCGGCCACAGCCTTGCGCTTTCGCTCGTCCTCCCCCAGGTGAAATGTGGCCGTTAGCTCCTCCAGCAGGCCGGGGAGCAGTACACCGAGACGCGAGTACTTGGCACTCTTGCGGTACTCGGCGGCCATCCGGACGTCGGCCTTCAGCTCGGGCAACGGCCGGGGACGGCGGTAGGCATCCGTCGGAAGGTCGTACCGGCGTACGGCGGTACGGATCCCCTGGATCGGGCCGTGCACTTTCTGGTCTGCCGCGTTCTCGGACCGGTAGGGCTGGCCTGACAACTCCTCGACCGTACTGCGCAGCGCGCGGGCGGCGGAGATCAGAAACCCGTTCGTCGGCAGCCGCTCGCCTCGTTCGATCTTGCGGACGGCTCCCAGGGACAGATAGGCGGCGTCGGCGAACTCACGCTGTGTGTAGCCGCTCAATTTGCGTAGGGACGCGATACGTGCCCCGATGTGCTCATCTCCGGTGTCAGACACACTGAACTCCGTTCTGGGCTTTGGCACTCAGAACGCTACTCCCCGTACTGTCATGCGGGTACGAGCATCATTCTGCGGAAACGAGCACGGCCCGCTCCTGCAGTGGCAGGTTCCACTGCGCCGCGTCGGGCAATTGCACGGACCGGCCCGGATCATCATGCCGGTGGGACCATGCCCGAACGCGCGGAGAACTCCCAGATGGGCCATGCCTTCACATCCCCGGGGGACCATCCCCGCACGCGCGGGGAGCACGAGTATCTGCGGCGCACCGGACTGGCGGGCCGGGGGCCATCCCCGCATGCGCGGGGAGCACTGTTTCCCACCTGCGGGCACCGCCTGGGTACGGGCGGACGACGGGCTGCCCCCGCACACTGCCTCCGGAGCTACCGTGGAAGCGGCTACTCAGTGGGTTGTCCACGATGGGGGCGACATGGAGCGCAGATCCTTTCTGGCGGTCAGTGGTGCGGCTCTCACCAATCCCGCTGCCTTCACCTATTCTTCCGGCCGGGCCGATGCCTCGGCGGCTTCGCCCGGTCCGGTCGTCACCGAGGCCGTCGCCGACTCCATCGCCGCGACCGTCGAAGCGATCCGGCACATCGACGATGCCGAGGGCGGGAACTGCTCCACCCTCCACCACGCACACCGCCATTTCACTTTGGTCGCCGACCACGTACGCGGCAACAGGTTCGCGACTTCGGAGATTCGCGTCCGTACCATCAACCTGTGGGCCCAACTTGCCCAAACCGTGGGCTGGATGGCGATGGATGCCGGACTGCACGGGCTGGCGCAGCGCTATTTCCGTACCGGGCTCGCGGGGGCGCATGAGTCCGGCGACGCGGCCCTGACCTCCCACATCTACAGTTGTCTCACCTATCAAGCGACCACTTCGGGCCGGCTTCGCGATGCCATCGACCTGGCCAACGCGGCGATCGTCACTGCCTCCGCCGCACCGCCGACGGTGCGTGCCCTGGCCGCCGCCCGGCACGCCCACGCCCATGCCGCCCTCGGCGACGTCCATGGGTTCCGGCGTTCCACGGACGAGGCCTTGGAATACCTCGGCCACCCCGACGCGATCGGTAGTCGACCGCCATGGCTGTACTGGCTGACGGATCTCGATGTCGTCACCGGCCAGACCCTGATCACGGCGGCGTTCTCCGGAGCCCGCGACGCTCATCGGCTGCTGGACGAGGCCGACCCTCTGATCACCCCCTGGCTCGGAACCCACGCCGAACGCACCGAGGACCGTGACGCTCTTCTGCACGGCACCTGGTTGGCCCGTTCCTACTTACGTCGCGACGAGCTGGAACAGTCCCTGACGACAGCCGCGTCGCTCGTCAGCTATGCGACCACGGTCCGCTCCGCACTGGTCACGGAGGTGCTCCGGACCCTGGACGCCGACTTCACCGCCCGCCCGGAGCTGCGTACGCACCCGGAGGTCATCGATCTTCGAGAACGTCTCAGACGCACTTCCGCCGCAGTCTGACTCCGCTTTCCGCCGGCGGCCTCGGCAGAAGACAGCGCTGTGGTGGGACCATCCCCGCACGCGCGGGGAGCACTAGCAGGCGCCGTTGCCCGGCAGGGCGGCGAGGGGGCCATCCCCGCACGCGCGGGGAGCACAAGGCGAGGAGGCGCCCGACCTCCATGGTGACGGGACCATCCCCGCACGCACGGGGAGCACCCGGTGAAGACGTGCACACCCCGCCGGGCGGGGGGACCATCCCCGCACGCGCGGGGAGCACTCCGGCTACTTCCTGACCCCGAAGGCGTGGCCGGGACCATCCCCGCACGCGCGGGGAGCACGACCCGGCGGACGTGACGATCACGGCGGACGAGGGACCATCCCCGCACGCGCGGGGAGCACTCCAAGCCCAAGGGCTCGGTGGACGACGGGACGGGACCATCCCCGCATGCGCGGGGAGCACCCGACCCCGACAGCAAGCCCAAGCCCCGGGGCAGGGACCATCCCCGCACGCGCGGGGAGCACTTCGTCCACTCGAAGGTCATGGCCTGGGCCGCGGGACCATCCCCGCACGCGCGGGGAGCACGACGTCAGGTTGCTCATTACCTTGGCCTCGAAGGGACCATCCCCGCACGCGCGGGGAGCACCTCGGACGCGGCGGCGACCACGGCGCATTCGCGGGACCATCCCCGCACGCGCGGGGAGCACCGGGCCGTCCCAGTACGTCGCGCTGCCAGGATCGGGACCATCCCCGCACGCGCGGGGAGCACCCGCGCGGTCCCCAGCTCGGTTACACCGGCGAGGGACCATCCCCGCACGCGCGGGGAGCACGTTGTTCGTCCGGGCTCCGGAAGCCCATCGCTGGGACCATCCCCGCACGCGCGGGGAGCACGATGCGCACCGGACCGTGCAGCTGATCACCGCGGGACCATCCCCGCACGCGCGGGGAGCACAGTTTTCCACCTGCGGGTTTGTCAGCCGTGGGTGCTGTTTTTCATTACTAGCGCCGACTCCGGCATATGTGGCGAAGGGCGTGAAACGGGTGAGTGCTGGCTCTTGCTGTACGGCACGCTTCCTGCCCCGTTCGTCGGTAGTGGCGTTGACGATACCGGGCGTGGCTCGGGCGGGAGCCGGCGAACGCGGGGTGGCGGGTTGCTTCGTGGGGCTGTCGGGGAAGGTGCGGGTGTGGCGCGTTCTTCTGATTCGGTCGTGGACCGCCGAACGCAGTGAACAGGCGGCATCAGGGGCGCGGTGCCACCCCCGGCGTCGGGTCCAAGTAGACGCGGCGGATCGACGGGAGCAGTTCGCGCAGCTGCTCCTCCGCCTCCTCGCACGCCCACTCCACCTGCGCCGCGGTCGACGCGTCGCGGAAGTCGACCTTCGCGGCGACGAGGATCTCCCGCGGGCCCTGGATCAGGGTCGTCAGTTCCAGGACGCGCACGATGTGCGGGACCGTGAGGATCTCCTCGCGGATCGCGTGCCGCAGGTCCGGGGGGAGGGGGCGGCCGATCAGGAGGCGGGCGTTGCTGTGCCCGAGGATCCAGGCGACGTACACGAGCAGTGCGCCGATCAGGATCGACGCCACCCCGTCGTAGACCGGCGAACCGGAGAGCTGGGTGCCGAGCAGTCCGCCCGCCGCGAGCAGCAGGCCCGCCAGGGCCGCCGAGTCCTCCATGACGACCGCCTTCACGGCCGTGTCGGGGGTGACCCGCAGGTAGTGCCGGGGTGTGGCGTCCAGCCGGGCGGCCTCCGCCCGTACCTGGCGCAGACCGGTGCGCAGGGAGAACGCCTCCAGCAGGAAGGCGATGCCGAGGACGACGTACGAGACGAGCGGGTCGCCGGGTTCCTCGCCGTGGGTGAGGGTGTGGATTCCGTCGTAGACGGCGAAGACCGCACCGCCGACGAAGGTGGCGACCGCGGCGAGGAGGGCCCAGATGTACCGCTCGGGCCCGTACCCGAGGGGGTGCTCGTCGTCGGCGGGCCGCTCCGAGCGGCGCAGGGCCACCAGCAGCATCACCTCGGTGACGGTGTCGGCGACCGAGTGCGCGGCCTCGGAGAGCATCGCGCTGGAGCCGCTGAGGACGCCCGCGACCGCCTTGGCCGCCGCGATGCCCAGATTGGCGAGCGCCGCCACGATCACGGTGGTGGTGCTCTCCGGCGGGTCGTCCCCGTCCGGGGCCGCTCCGGGCGGGGTGTGCTGGTCGCTCATGGGCCGGACGGTATGCGCCCCGCCGCCCGCGCCCGGCGCGCCACGCCCGGTACGGACGGACGTGGGGGTTACGGGCGGGCGCGGCGGACGCCCGCCCCCGGGCCGGGAGCGCCGTGGTCCGTCAGTTGCGGGCCGGGCGGATGACCCCTTCCTGGATCACCGAGATCGCGAGCCGGCCGTCCTGGGTGTAGATCCGGGCCTGGCCGAGGCCGCGCCCGCCGGCCGAGGACGGGGACTCCTGGTCGTACAGCAGCCACTCGTCCGCCCGGAACGGCCGGTGGAACCACATGGCGTGGTCGAGGGACGCCCCGATGACGTCCCCGACGGCCCAGCCGCCGCGGCCGTGCGCCAGCAGCACCGAGTCCAGCAGCGTCATATCGGAGACGTACGTCGCCAGACACACATGCAGCAGCGGGTCGTCCGCGAGTTTGCCGATGGTGCGGAACCAGACCTGGGAGCGGGGTTCGCGCGGTTCGCCCGCGGTGGCGTACGGCGGGGGCGCCGCGTACCGCAGGTCGATCGCGGCTCTGGCCTCCTTGAGCCGGTCCACGGCCGACGGGTCGGCGAAGTGCCCGGCGTACTCGGCCAGCATCTCCGCCGCCGTCGGCAGCGACTCGGGGTCGGCCGCGGGCGGCATCGGGGCCTGGTGCTCCAACCCCTCCTCGTACAGCTGGAACGAGGCCGAGAGATGGAAGATCGGCCGGCCGTGCTGGACCGCGACGACCCGGCGGGTGGTGAAGGAGAAGCCGTCGCGTATCCGGTCGACCGTGTAGACGATCGGCGCGCCGGGGTCCCCCATGCGCAGGAAGTACGCGTGGAGGGAGTGGGCCGAGCGGTCGGCGGGGACGGTACGGCCCGCCGCCACCAGGGCCTGGGCGGCGACCTGGCCGCCGAAGACCCGGGGGACGATCGTGGGGCGCGAGAGGCCGCGGAAGATGTCCCGCTCGATCTGTTCGAGGTCGAGCAGTTCGAGCAGGCCGTCGAGCGCGCTCGACGGCGGGTTTTCCGGTGCGTCCGGTGAAGGCGTGTTCATGGGAAGAGGTGTGCCCCGTGGCTCACAGTCCCATGGACTTGGCGATGATGGATTTCATCACTTCGCTCGTGCCGCCGTAGATGCGGTTGACGCGGTTGTCGGCGTAGAGCCGGGCGATCGGGTACTCGTTCATATAGCCGTAGCCGCCGTGCAGCTGGAGGCAGCGGTCGATCACCCGGTGCGCGACCTCGGTACAGAACAGCTTCGCCGACGCGGCCTCGGCGGCCGAGAGCTCGCCCGCGTCATGGGCCTCCAGGGCCCGGTCCACCACGGCTTCGGCGGCGTCCACCTCGGCCTTGCAGGCGGCGAGTTCGAACTTCGTGTTCTGGAAGGCGGCCACCGGCTTCCCGAAGACGAGGCGCTCGGTGACGTACCGCTGGGTGAACCGGATCGCGGCCGACGCCTGGGCGTACGCGCCGACGGCGATGGCCAGCCGCTCCTGCGGCAGGTTCTGGCCCAGGTAGGAGAAGCCCTTGTGCTCCTCGCCGAGCAGGTCGCCGACGGGCACCCGGACATCGGTGAAGGAGAGTTCGGCGGTGTCGGAGGCCTTCAGGCCCAGCTTGTCGAGGGTGCGGCCGACCGCGTACCCCGGCAGCTTCGTGTCGACGACGAAGAGGGAGATGCCGTGGCGGCGGTCCTCGGGGGTGGCCGGGGCGGTCCTGGCGCAGACGATGACCCGGTCGGCGTGGACCCCGCCGGTGATGAACGTCTTCGCGCCGTTGAGGACGTAGTGCGTGCCGTCCTCCGACAGCTTCGCGGTGGTCTTCATGCCCGCGAGATCGGAGCCGGTACCGGGCTCGGTCATCGCGATGGCGTACATGGTGGCGCCGGAGACGAAGTCGGGGAGCCAGCGCTTCTTCTGCTCGTCGGTGCCGTAGGCCGCCAGATACGGCAGACAGAGCGCGACATGCACCCCGGAGCCGCCGAAGGAGACCCCGGCGCGGGCGCATTCCTCGGTGATGACGGCCTGGAACTTGAAGGAGGACTCCCCGGCGCCGCCGTACTCCTCGGGCACCTCGATCCCGAAGACGCCGAGGTCGCCCAGCTTGTCGTAGAAGGCGCGGGGCGCTTGCCCGGCGGCGAGCCACTCGTCGTACACCGGGACGACCTCGGCCTCGATGAAGGCGCGGATGGTCTCCCGGAACGCCTCGTGGTCCTCGTGGTACACGCTGCGGCGCACGAACGCCTCCTTCTCGCCGATGCCTGTCCAAGCGCTTGCTCAGACACTCCTGTGGCTGAAGTTACCCGTTGGTCATCTCGGCTGTCCAGAGTCGCGTCGGCTGTGATATCCGCCGGGCCGGAGGGCTCAGGGCAGGGCGCGGGGGGCTCAGGGCAGGGCGCGGAGCGCGAACCACAGCTCCGTTCTGACGTCCGGGTCGTCGAGGTCGGCCGGGAGGTCCGGGCCGTCGCGTTCCGGGCCGTCGCCGAGGAGCGCGGCACAGCGGGCGATGCGCTGGCGGACCGTGTTGCGGTGGATTCCGAGGGCCGCGGCCGTACGGTCCCAGCCGCCGTGCGCCGAGAGCCAGGCGCGCAGCGTCTCGCGCAGCTCGGGCGCGCCGTCGAGCGGGGCGAGCAGCCGCCGGGCGTGGGCGGCGGCCTCGTCGGGCGGCACCAGGGCCGTCAGCGGTCCCGGGCGGTGGACCGCGACGTCCCGGTGGCCGGTGAGGGCGGCGCGCAGCGCGCGGGCGGCCTGGGCGTCGGACGCGGCGAGATGCGCGGGGGCCACGGGTTCCCCGACGCCGAGCGTCCAGCCGGGCCTGGCCCGTACGCCGTCGGCCGCGTACGGCAGCAGGACGCGTACGGTCCCGTCGGGCGCGGGGTCGACGAGCGGGCTGCCGAGGGCGGCGCCGAGCGCGGCCGTCGCGAACGGGGTCGTACCGCCGTCGCGTCCGCCGTCGTGTCCGGTGCCGTGTCCGGTGCCGCGGGCGTGGACCACCGTCCACCGGTCGCCGCCCAGCCGTTCGGCGGTGGCGGCGGGGTCGGCGCCCAGGAGGAGCCGGACGAGGGCGGCGTCGCGGTGGGTGCCTTCGCCGTCCTGGCCGCCCGCGGTCAGCAGGGAGAGCAGGACGACGGCGACCCCGGCGACGGTGTGGTCGCCCGGTTCACGGCGGGGGGTGGCCAGCGCGAGGACGAGATCACGGCCGCCGTCGAGGGCGTACGCCGTGAGCTGGGCACCGTCGGCGGTGTCGGTCGCGGACGCGACACCCTTGCCGGTGCCGGTGCTGGCACCGGTGGCGGCTTGGCCGGGGCCCGGGGTGTCGGCCGGCGCCGGGCTGACCACGCCCGCCAGCCGGGTCAGCGCGCGCAGGACCGGGGTGGACACGGCCCGTCCCGCGGCGGCCAGTTCCGCGCCGTCGGGGCCCAGCAGCACCGCCCGGCCGCCCAGCCGGGACGCCAGCTGCCCGAGGACCGCCGGTACGGGATCGGGCCGGGCCGCCGCCGTGGCCAGCCCCCGCTGCGCCTGCGAGACCCGGCGCAGTTCCCGGTGGCGGGCCTCGGCCATCAGCCGCCACACCGCCCGCGCCACGGCCGTGAACGGGGTCCTGGGCGGCACCTCGACCAGTGGAAGGCCGTGCCGCTCGCAGGCGGCGACCAGTTCGGCGGGCACCGTGTCGTAGACCGGTGCCACTCCGAAGCCGAGCGCCGCGGCCCCGGCCTCCACGATCCGGGCCGCGTAGGCGTCCGGGTCCGTCAGCTGCACCCCGGCGCTGAGCAGCAGTTCACCGCCGAGGAGATACGGATACGGGTCCGCCATCTCCGAGGTGTGCACCCAGTGGACCACCGGCTCCGGGTCGCGGGGGCCCGCGATCTGCCGCAGCCCGAGGCCGGCGTGGGCCAGCAGCGCGCCGAGCGGTACGGGCGGGGTCGGGGGAGCGGGCGTCGGCTCCGGGGCGTGCTCCGGCAAGGCGCGGTGTCCGTTTCCTCCATCCAGGCCGTCAAGAATGGATGAAACGTACACTTCATGGCCGCTTTCCGGCCACCTACGGTCGGGGGGCGGCACACGCCGCCACCGGGTCCGGCCGGGTTCGCGGCTCCGGATGACAGAGGGGGCTCCGGGACATCCCGGGGCGGGAAACGGGAAGGCGGGAGGCAGAGCCGATGGCAGTCGACTACGCGGTGATCGTCGTCTATCTGGCCGGAATGCTCGGTATGGGCTGGTGGGGCATGCGCCGCGCCAAGTCCAAGAGCGACTTCCTGGTCGCCGGGCGCCGACTGGGCCCCGGGATGTACTCCGGCACGATGGCCGCGATCGTCCTCGGGGGCGCCTCCACCATCGGCGGCGTCGGCCTCGGCTACAAGCACGGTGTGTCCGGCGCGTGGATGGTCCTGACCATCGGCTTCGGACTGCTCGCGCTCTCGGTCCTGTTCTCCGCGCGGATCGCCCGGCTGAAGGTCTACACGGTCTCGGAGATGCTCGACCTGCGGTACGGCGGCCGGGCCGGGATCATCTCGGGCGTCGTGATGTGGGCGTACACCCTGATGCTCGCGGTCACATCGACCATCGCGTACGCCACCATCTTCGACGTCCTCTTCGACGCCGACCGGACCCTGTCGATCATCCTGGGCGGCGCGGTCGTCGTCGCCTACTCGACCCTCGGCGGCATGTGGTCCATCACCCTCACCGACATGGTGCAGTTCGTCGTCAAGACGATCGGGGTGCTGCTCCTCCTGCTGCCGGTCGCCGTGGTCAAGGCGGGCGGCTGGAACGAGATGCGGGCCGAGCTGCCCGACGAGTACTTCGCGCCGTTCGGCATCGGCGGCGAGACGATCTTCACCTATGTGCTGACCTATACGTTCGGCATGCTCATCGGCCAGGACATCTGGCAGCGGGTGTTCACCGCCCGCGGCGACAAGGTCGCCCGCTGGGGCGGGGCGGCGGCCGGTACGTACTGTCTGGCCTACGGTGTGGCGGGTGCGGTCATCGGGGTCGCGGCCCGGGTGCTCTACCCGAATCTGGAGAGCCCCGACGACGCCTTCGCACTGATCGTCAAGGACGAACTGCCCATGGGCGCCCGAGGGCTGGTGCTGGCCGCCGCGCTCGCCGCCGTGATGTCGACCTCGTCGGGTGCGCTGATCGCCTGTGCCACCGTCGCCAACAACGACATCTGGTCCCGGGTGCGCGGGTTCGCGTCGGGATCGTCCGGGGGCTCCGATCCCGGTTCCGGCTCCCCCGGGGCCGGGGAACCCCACGACGAGGTCAAGGGGAACCGGATCTTCATCCTGGCGATGGGCATCGCCGTGATCATCATCGCCATCGCGCTCAACGACGTGGTCGAGGCGCTGACCGTGGCGTACAACCTGCTCGTCGGCGGGCTGCTGGTACCGATCCTCGGCGGCCTCCTGTGGAAGCGGGGCACCGTCCAGGGCGCGCTGGCCGCGATCGCCGTCGGCGGTCTCGCCGTGACCGGACTGATGTGGTCGTACGGCATCCTCGCCACCGAGCCCGTCCTCTACGGCCTCCTGGCGTCGCTGGCCGTGTACGTCGTCGTCAGCCTGGCCACCCCGCCCACGGACGAGGCGATCCTGGCGCACTGGCGGGACCGGCTCGCCGGGCGCGTGGCCGCCGACGGGGAAGAGGACCGGGAGCCCGCCGAGGCCTCCGGAGCCTCCGGCGGCGCCCCCGGACCGGGGCACACCGCCTCGGTCTGAGCCCCGGGCCGGGGCCGGGGCCCCGGCCCCGGGTCGGCCGCGCGCCGTCCACTGGCTACCGTGGAAAGCGGGGCGAACGTCCGGATCTCCATCGAGATCCTCGGAATCCCCGAAGAAGCACCGAAGAAGCACCGAAGCAACAAAGCAGCAGAGCAGCAGAGCACCAAAGCAGCAGGAGACGCGGCGGGCGCGGTCGAAGCAGTCGACGCGGCGCCGCGGGAAACGCGGAAACGCAGGAAGAGGGCATGAGGGTATGAGCACCGCTCCGAACAGCAGCGGCACCGGCGACGGCGGCACCGCGGGCGGCGTCGGCCCCACGGAGCCGCGCGGGCCCGTCGACTCCTCCCGCGTCCCCCGGTTCGCGGGCCCCGCGACCTTCGCCCGGCTGCCCCGCCTCGACGAGGTCGGCCGCGCCGACGTCGCCGTCGTCGGCGTCCCCTTCGACGCCGGGGTCTCCTACCGGCCCGGCGCCCGCTTCGGCGGCAACGCGATCCGCGAGGCGTCCCGGCTGCTGCGCCCCTACAACCCGGCACAGGACGCCTCGCCCTTCGCGCTGGCGCAGGTCGCCGACGCGGGCGACATCGCCGCCAACCCCTTCAACATCAACGAGGCCGTGGAGACCATCGAGGCCGCAGCCGACGATCTGCTCGGCACCGGCGCCCGGCTGATGACCCTCGGCGGCGACCACACCATCGCCCTGCCGCTGCTGCGCTCCGTGGCCAAGAAGCACGGCCCGGTCGCGCTCCTGCACTTCGACGCCCACCTCGACACCTGGGACACGTACTTCGGCGCCGAGTACACCCACGGCACCCCGTTCCGGCGGGCCGTGGAGGAGGGCATCCTCGACACCTCCGCCCTCTCCCACGTCGGCACCCGCGGCCCGCTGTACGGCAAGAGCGATCTGACCGACGACGAGAAGCTGGGCTTCGGCATCGTCACCTCCGCCGACGTCTACCGGCGCGGCGCCGACGAGGTCGCCGACCAGCTGCGGCAGCGCATCGGCGACCGGCCGCTCTACATCTCCATCGACATCGACTGCCTCGACCCGGCACACGCGCCCGGCACCGGCACCCCCGAGGCGGGCGGCATGACCTCCCGCGAACTGCTGGAGATCCTCCGCGGTCTCGCCTCCTGCAACCTGGTCTCCGCCGACGTCGTCGAGGTGGCGCCCGCGTACGACCACGCCGAGATCACCTCGGTCGCCGCGTCCCACACGGCGTACGAGCTGACCACGATCATGAGCCGGCAGATCGCCGCCGGGAGGGCCGGCCGGTGACCCACGACCACGACGTCGTCCTGAAGCCGACGGCCCGGCAGACCGAGGCGGCGCTCAACCCGCCGCCCGGCCGCAACGGCGGCGACCTCGTCGTCGAGACCCTCCAGGGCCTCGGCGCCACCACCGTCTTCGGCCTGCCGGGGCAGCACGCCCTCGGCATGTTCGACGCGCTGCGCCGCTCGTCCCTCTCCTATGTGGGGCTGCGGATCGAGAACAACGCGGGCTTCGCGGCGGACGCGTACGGCCGGATCACCGGCGAGGTCGCCCCGCTGCTGCTCTCCACCGGGCCCGGCGCGCTGATGTCGCTCGCCGCCCTCCAGGAGGCGGCGGCGGCCTCCGCGCCCGTACTGGCGATCGGCAGCCAGGTACCCGTCGCCGGGCTCGGCGGCGGACGCCACGGCTATCTGCACGAACTCCGCGACCAGAAGGCGTCCTTCCGGGACGTCGTCAAGTCGGTGCACACCGCCCGTACCGCCTCCCAGATCCCGTCCGCGATCGCCGAGGCCTGGCGCTCGGCGCTGACCGCGCCGCACGGTCCCGTGTGGGTGGAGATTCCGCAGGACGTGCTGCTCGCACCGACCGTGCTGCCCGTCGTCACTGCCGTGGACGCCACCCCGGAGGAGATCGTTCCGCGCCCCGAGCTGACGGCCGTCGCCGCCCATCTGCTGGCCGGTGCCGACCGCCCGGCGATCATCGCGGGCGGCGGAGTGATCCGTTCCGACGCCTCGGGGAAGCTCCTCGCGCTCGCCGAACGGCTGAACGCGCCCGTCGTCACCACCTTCGGCGGCAAGGGCGCCTTCCCCTGGGAGCATCCGCTGTCCCTCCGGTCCTGGCTGGAGGACCGGCACACCACCGACTTCCTGGAGGACGCCGACGTCCTGCTCGTCGTCGGCTCGGGACTCGGCGAACTCTCCTCGAACTACCACACCTTCGCCCCGCGCGGCCAGGTGGTCCAGATCGAGGCGGACGCGGGCAAGCTGGAGTCCAACCACCCCGGTATCGGCATCCACGCCGACGCCAGGCTCGCGCTCTCCGCCCTGCTGGAGACCGTGCCCGAGCGCCCGGACACCGGGGCGGCGGAGCGGGTCCGCTCGGTCCTCGAACGGGTCCACGCACGGATCGCGGCCCAGGACCGGACGCTGGAGCAGAGCGTTCTGGCGGCGGTACGGGAGGCCCTGCCGGACACCTCGCCCAGCTTCTGGGACATGACGATCCTCGCCTACTGGGCCTGGTCCGCGTTCGACGCCCGCAAGCCGAACACCATGCACTCCGCCCAGGGCGCCGGCGGCCTCGGCTACGGCTTCCCGGCGGCGCTGGGGGCGGCCGCCGCGGATCCCTCAAGGCCGGTGCTCGCGGTCTCCGGCGACGGCGGCGCGATGTACTCGATCGCGGAGCTGGCCACCGCCCGCCAGTACGACCTGCCGGTGACCTGGCTCATCGTCGACGACGGCGGCTACGGCATCCTGCGCGAGTACATGACGGAAGCCTTCGGCGAGGCCACGGGCACCGAACTGGCCCGCCCCGACTTCGTCGCCCTCGCGGAGTCCTTCGGCGTCCCGGCCCTCCGGACGACCCCGGAGACCCTGGCCGCCGACCTGTCGAAGTCCCTCACGACCCCCGGCCCTTCGGTGGTCGTCCTCCCGGCCCTCCTCCGCATGTTCGCCCCGACGCACCTCTAGGGACGCCCGGTGTCCGGGGCGGAGGAACCGCCTCCGCCCCGGCCGCCGGACGGAGCTCACGGGTTTCACAGGAAGCCGTGAGTCAATCCCCCCATGCCCGCACCCCGCCCCCGCGCCGCCCGTGCCGCGGTCCTCGTGGCCTTACCCCTCCTGATCGCGGCGGCCCCGCCGCTCACCGCCCCCGCGACCGGGGCGACCTGGGCGACGGGCCATGCGGCGTCACCCCGGCCCGCCACCGCGTCCTGCACCACCCCCGACATCCCCCTCGGCTTCGCCCTCCTCCACGACATCGCGACCGCCCTGCGGGACCATCCCGCCACCGTCGCCGTACATCTCGACGACCCGGCCTCCGGCACTACGTGCGAGCTCCGCGCCGACCGCGCCTTCGACTCGGCGAGCGTGATCAAGGTGACCGTGCTCGGCGCGCTGCTGATGGCCGCCCAGGAGGAGGGCCGGCGGCTCACCTCCGAGGAAGCCGCGCTGGCCCGCGCCATGATCACCCGCTCCGACAACGAGTCGACCAGCACCCTGTGGCGCCGGCTGGGGGTGGAGCGGATCGAGGCGTTCCGCAAGACCGCCGGAATGACGCGTACCGTCCCCGGCGCGCGGGGCGCCTGGGGCCTGACGCAGACCACCGCACGGGACCAGAACGCCCTGCTGAGCCTGTTGACGACCCCTGGCTCCGTGCTGACGGACGCGTCCCGGGAGTACGCGCTCGGGCTGCTGGCCGACGTCGTCCCCTCGCAGCGCTGGGGCACCCCGGCGGGCGCGCCGTCCGCCGCCACCGTACGGCTGAAGAACGGCTGGCTGCCGCGGCGGAGCGACGGCTGGCGCGTGCACAGCGCCGGCACCTTCGCCGTCGGGGAGCGGCGCTACCACCTCACCGTTCTGACCGAGGACAACCGGGACATGGACGGCGGTGTCGCCGCGATCGAGGCGGTCTCGCGCGCGCTCCACGCCCGGCTCGCCCCGGCGGCCGGGGGCTGAGACGACCGCCCTCGTCGCGCCACCCGTTCCGCCCGGCGTACGCCCCACGCCGTGACCATGTCACCACCGTGTAACTGTTCACCCCTGTCCGCGCCCGCGTACACAACCTTTCACCCCCCTGACAGTCATCTCCTGCGACGGATGTACCGAACGGATGTGCGCCCGTCGTATCGACTCCAGGGGATGGGAACCTTCCATGACTCGCCGCCGCACCGCGATGACCGCGGCGCTCGCCGCCGCCGCACTGGTGCCCACGCTGCTCTCGGCCGCTCCGGCCGCGGCCGCCGCACCACAGGTCACCTGCGTGTCCAAGAAGCCCGGGCTCGCCACCAAGCTCGTCAAGGACATCAACGCCGCCCTGAAGGGCCGTAAGTCCACGACCGCGATCTATCTGAGCGACCGCACCACCGGCACCACCTGCCAGCTCCGCGGCACCACGAAGTTCGACTCCGCCAGCATCGTGAAGTCGACGGTGCTCGCGGCGCTGCTCCATGACGCGGACCGGGCGAAGCGGAATCTCACCACCCGTGAGAAGAGCCTCGCCAAGGCCATGATCACCAAGTCCGACAACAACTCCACCACGACCCTGTGGAAGCAGCTCGGTACGACGAAGATCCAGCGCTTCCTCACCGCCGCCGGGATGACGCAGACCGTGCCCGGCAAGAACGGTTACTGGGGACTGACCCAGATAACCGCCCGTGACCAGCAGATCCTGCTGTCCCGGCTGACGGACAAGAACACCCTCCTGAAGGACTCGTCCCGGGCCTACGCCCTCCAGCTGATGCGGGACGTCGTCTCGTCGCAGCGCTGGGGCACCCCGGCGGGCGCGCCGTCCTCCGCGACCGTGCAGGTGAAGAACGGCTGGCTGCCGCGGAAGAGCAACGGCTGGCGCGTCCACAGCATCGGCGCCTTCACCGGCCGCGGCCACAACTACTCCATCGTGGTGCTCACCCACGACAACAAGACCATGCAGGACGGGGTGAACACCATCCAGGCCGTGTCCCGGGCGATCCACAAGGACGTCAGCGCGAAGGCCACGGCGCGGGGCGTCTTCGTCCCGACGGGTGTGCCGCACGAGTCCGTGCCCGCGACGCCCGAGCTGGGCCCGCTGAGCGCGATTCCGGCCCGCTCCTGACTCCACCCCGGCACCGGCTCGCACGCTCTGCCCGGACTCCTCCCAGCCGTCTCCCGCCCGTCTCCCGCCCGTCTCCCGCCCGGCTCCCGCCCGGCTCCCGCCCGGTGCGCGCCCTCCGCGCGCGCCGGGCGTACGCGTATCGGACCGTCGCGCTTCGTCACTCCGCGTCGCCGATTGTTGCGACGGGATGAAAATCGGATCGCGCCGCGTTGACCAGATCCGTCGACAGAGACAGCGACAGCCATGGCGCGCGTCGGCGAAGGCGACAACGACGGCGACGGCGACAACGAACATCAACGGGGAGGCATCACGTGGCGGCGGCCCGAGGGGCGAAGGACACGGCGGCGGACCGGCCGGGGGAGCCGGACGGAACCCCGCCCGGTGGTGAGGGGCGTACCCCCGGGCCGCCGCCGGGCTGGGCGCGCCGGCTGTGGGGGTACGCCTGGCGCTACCGCCTGACGGTCGTCCTCGCCCTCGGCTCGTCCCTCCTCGGCATGGCCGTCATGGCCCTCGTCCCGCTGATCACCAAGGTCGTCATCGACGACGTCATCGGAGAGGGCGGCGCCGGCACCGGCTCCCTCGCCTTCTGGACCGGTCTGCTGATCGCCGCCGCCGTCGTCGTCTACGCCCTGACGTACGTCCGCCGCTACTACGGCGGAAAGCTGGCCCTCGACATCCAGCACGACCTCCGTACCGGGATGTACGACACGATCACCCGGCTCGACGGCCGCCGTCAGGACGAACTCTCCACCGGTCAGGTCGTCGGCCGCGCCACCAGCGACCTCCAGCTGATCCAGAGCCTGCTCTTCATGCTCCCGATGACCATCGGGAACGTCCTGCTCTTCCTGGTGTCCCTGGTCGTCATGGCGTGGCTGTCGCTGCCGCTGACCCTGATCGCCCTCGCCGTCGGCCCCGCCCTGTGGTGGGTCGCCCGGCACAGCCGCACCCGTCTCCACCCCTCCACCTGGTACGCGCAGAGCCAGGCCGCGGCCGTCGCGGGCGTCGTCGACGGGGCCGTATCGGGCGTCCGGGTCGTCAAGGGCTTCGGCCAGGAGGGCCAGGAGTCCGGCAAGCTCCGCGCCGCCGGACGCCGGCTCTTCGCCGCCCGGCTCCGTACGATCCGGCTGAACTCCCGCTACACCCCCGCCCTCCAGGCCATCCCCGCCCTCGGCCAGGTCGCGATGCTCGCCGTCGGCGGCTGGCTGGCCACCCGCGGCCAGATCACCCTCGGTACGTTCGTCGCCTTCTCCACCTATCTCGCCCAGCTCGTCGGGCCGGTACGGATGCTCGCCGTGGTGCTGACCGTCGGGCAGCAGGCCCGCGCGGGCGCCGAACGGGTCCTGGAGCTGATCGACACCGAGCCCGCCCTCAAGGACGGCACGAAGGAACTCCCCGCCGACACCCCCGCCACCGTCGAGTTCGACGACGTCACCTTCGGATACGGGACCGGGGACGGCGCCCGGCCCGTGCTCGACGGCTTCTCCCTGGAGATCGGCGAGGGCGAGACCGTGGCCGTCGTCGGCGCCTCCGGCAGCGGCAAGTCCACGGTCTCCCTGCTGCTGCCCCGCTTCTACGACGTCAGCCGGGGCGCCGTCCTCGTCGGCGGCCACGACGTCCGCGAACTGACCCTCGCGTCCCTGCGCTCCGCGATCGCCCTGGTCCCCGAGGACAGCTTCCTCTTCTCCGACACCGTCCGCGCCAATATCGCCTACGGCGCACCCGACGCCACCGACGAGGAGATCGAGGCCGCCGCCCGGGCCGCCCGCGCCGACCGCTTCATCGCCGAACTCCCCGACGGCTACGCGACCCGTGTCGGCGAGCACGGACTCACCCTCTCCGGCGGCCAGCGCCAGCGGATCGCCCTGGCCCGGGCCATCCTCACCGACCCCCGGCTGCTGCTGCTCGACGACGCGACCTCCGCCGTCGACGCCCGGGTCGAGCACGAGATCCACGAGGCGCTGCGCGCGGTGATGGCCGGGCGCACCACCCTGCTGATCGCCCACCGCCGCTCCACCCTCAATCTCGCCGACCGGATCGCCGTCCTCGACGGCGGGCGGCTCACCGCCATCGGCACCCACGACGAGCTGGTCGAGAGCTCCGCGCTCTACCGCCGGCTGCTCACCGACCCGGACGAGCTGGGCGGGGTCTCCCCGGGGCACGCCCCCGCCCTGGACGGCGTACCGGAGGAGACCGGCCGGGACGTCCTCGACGAAGGATTCGCCTACGACCCGGAGCGGGGCGTCACCCCCCGGCTCTGGGTCCGGGACGAGACGGTCGTCCCAGGGACCGCCCCGGACGCCACCCCCGAGCTGCTGGCCCAGGTCGCGGCGCTGCCCCCGGCCGACGGCACCCCCGACGTCGACGAGGAGCGGGCGGCCCGGCCCGACCCCGAGCGGCGCGGACTGCGCCTGGTGCTCCACGGCTTCGGCCCGGCGCTGCTGCTCAGCCTGCTGCTGGTGGCCGTCGACGCGAGCATGGGCCTGCTGCTGCCCGTACTGATCCGGCACGGCGTCGACCAGGGCGTCGAACAGGCGGCGCTGGGCGCGGTCTGGGTGGCGTCGGGCCTGGCGCTCGTCGCCGTACTGGTGCAGTGGGCGGCGCAGATCGGCGAGACACGGGCCACCGGCCGTACCGGTGAGCGGGTGCTCTACTCGGTCCGGCTGCGGATCTTCGCCCAGCTCCAGCGGCTCGGTCTCGACTACTACGAGCGCGAGCTGACCGGCCGGATCATGACGCGGATGACGACCGACGTCGACGCGCTCTCCACCTTCCTCCAGACCGGTCTCGTCACGGCCTTCGTATCCGTCGTCACCTTCTTCGGGGTCCTGGTGGTCCTCGTGGTCATCGACGCGTCCCTGGCCCTGATCGTCTTCGCCACCCTGCCGCTGCTGATCGTCGGGACGTTCTTCTTCCGCCGGGAGAGCGTGAAGGCGTACGAGCTGGCCCGGGAGCGGGTCAGCGGGGTCAACGCGGACCTCCAGGAGTCGGTGACGGGGCTGCGGATCGTGCAGGCGTTCCGGCGCGAGGAGGCGGGACGGGCCCGTTACGTCGCCGGGAGCGACGGCTACCGCCGGGCCAGGGTCCGCGGCCAGTGGCTGATCTCGATCTACTTCCCCTTCGTCCAGCTGCTCGCGTCGGTGGCGGCGGCGGCCGTTCTGATCGTCGGCGCCCACCGGATCGACGCGGGCACCCTGACGGCCGGCGCCCTGGTGGCGTACCTCCTCTACATCGACCTGTTCTTCGCCCCCGTCCAGCAGCTCTCCCAGGTCTTCGACGGCTATCAGCAGGCCGCGGTCTCCCTCGGGCGGATCCACGAACTGCTGGAGGAGAAGCCGTCGACCACCCCGGCGGCGCGGCCCGCGCCGGTGCGGGGGCTGCGCGGCGAGATCGCCTTCGAGGGCGTCGACTTCGCGTACGCGGGCGACGCGACAGCCGCGGGCGACGACGCGATGGCCGTGGACACGGACGGGGGCCCGGGCGCGCCGGACAGCGCACCGGGCCCGTCGGCCGCCCCGCGGCCGGGGGTGAAGGACCGCGCCCTGACCGGGATCGATCTGCGGATACCCGCGGGCCAGACCGTGGCCTTCGTCGGGGAGACCGGCGCGGGCAAGTCGACCCTGGTCAAGCTGGTCGCGCGGTTCTACGACCCGACCAGGGGCCGGGTCACGGCCGACGGCGTCGACCTGCGCGAGCTGGACATGACCGCGTACCGGCACCGGCTGGGCGTCGTCCCGCAGGAGGCGTACCTCTTCGCCGGGACGATCCGCGACGCCATCGCCTACGGGCGTCCCGGTGCCGAGGACGCCGAAGTGGAGGCGGCGGCCCGCGCGGTCGGCGCCCACGACATGATCGCCACCCTGGACGGCGGCTATCTGCACGAGGTCGCCGAGCGGGGACGCAATCTCTCTGCGGGACAGCGCCAGCTGATAGCCCTGGCCAGGGCCGAACTGGTCGATCCGGACATCCTGCTGCTCGACGAGGCGACCGCCGCCCTCGACCTGGCCACCGAGGCACAGGTCAACCAGGCCACCGACCGGCTCACCGGCCGCCGGACGACGCTGGTCGTGGCCCATCGCCTCACCACCGCCGCCCGGGCCGACCGGGTGGTCGTGATGGCGGACGGCCGGGTCGCGGAGGACGGCACCCACGACGAACTCCTCGCCCGCGACGGCCGGTACGCCACACTCTGGCGGACCTTCACCGGCGAGAACACCCACCCGGACGGCGACGGCGACGGGGACGGGGACGGCGAACGCGCCCCGGTGGTGGTTCGTTAGGACCCGCCCCGACCAGGGGTGCCGCCTTCGTCACGGGATCGCGACCCGGCCCGTGACAACCGTTCCGGGGCCGGAACGCGTCGTACGCACATACGGACCGTGCGCGGACGGCGTACGGATGGCGTACGGACGGCCCCGCGACACGGCCGACGACACCGTCACGGGTGAGGGGATACGGCAGTGCTGGAGCTCAGCGGAACGGTCGGGCGGGCGCACGGGACGGACGACGAGGGGGATCGTACGGACCCCGGTGACACCGGCCGGTCCCGGGCGGGCCGCGTGGCGCGGGGCGCGCGGGGCAGAGCGCGGCGGCTGGTGTCGTACGGCCTCGCCGTCCTGCTGGCCGCCACCTCCTTGACACTCGCCGACCCGGGTACGCCGTCCGCAGCCGCCCGGGGGAGTAGCCACGAGCCGTCCGCGCCGCTCCAGGGGGACGGGCGCGACGGAGACGGACCGGGCTTCGACCAACCGGGTATCGGCGAACCGGGCGGGGACGAGAACGAGGCGCTTACGGCCGGCGGGGAAGCGACCGGCACCTTCGAGGTCCACGCGGCCGGGCCCTGCGCGGGCCGGCTGATGAAGCGGATCTCCTTCCGTACCGGTGAACTGAGGGTGTTCCAGAACCAGCGGTACGCCTGCGCGGTCACGGTCGCCCACAAATCGGGCCCGCGGCGGCCGATGCGGCTCTCCATCCAGACGCTCGGCGCCCGGCCCGTCGTCGACGAGGGCCGCTACACCCGGCAGGCGGGCCCCCGGACCGTCTACGCCAACGGGCGTTGCGTCCGGGCCTCCGGATCGGTCGCGGGCTACGGCACCAGCACCGGCTGGATCCTCTGCTGAGACACCGTCATCCACCGCCCCGCGAAACACCATGTCCGGATTCCGAACCCGAAAACCTATGCGAAAGATCCCGTTTCGTGGCTTCCTGGGCAAAGTCTTCGCAGGTCATGGCCGTTGGGGTCTGGCGGCGAGCACCTCCGCGCCGCTAGGTTCACGGCGACCCACGACGAGTCATCAGGGGAGGGTTCATGCGTAAGGCGCTCAGGGGAGTGCTGCCGCTCGCGTTGCTCATCGGCACCGTGAGCGCGACCGGCGCGACGGCCGGGGCGGCTACCGCCGCCGAGCCGGCCGCCGAAGCCGCCGGGGCACCGGCGACCGCGGACATCAAGGACCGGATCCTCGCGATACCCGGCATGAGCCTGATCGAGGAGAAGCCGTACCCGGGGTACCGGTTCTTCGTCCTCAACTACACCCAGCCGGTGGACCACCGCGATCCGCGCAAGGGCACGTTCCAGCAGCGGCTGACCCTGCTGCACAAGGACACCAGCCGTCCCACGGTCTTCTTCACCTCCGGGTACGGGCTGAGCACCACCCCCCGGCGCAGTGAGCCGACGGCCGTCATCGACGGCAACCAGGTCTCCATGGAGTACCGCTTCTTCACCCCGTCCCGGCCCGCGCCCGCCGACTGGTCCAAGCTGGACATCTGGCAGGCCGCCAGCGACCAGCACCGGATCCACCGGGCGCTGAAGAAGATCTACGACCGCAAGTGGATCTCCACCGGCGGCTCCAAGGGCGGGATGACCGCCACGTACTACGAGCGCTTCTACCCGCGCGACATGGACGGCGTCGTCGCCTATGTGGCCCCGAACGACGTGCGGAACGACGAGGACTCGGCGTACGACCGCTTCCTCGCCAACGTCGGCTCCCAGGAGTGCCGCGACCGGCTGAACGGCGTTCAGCGGGAGGCCCTCGTCCGCCGGGACGCGCTGTCGAAGATCTACACCGACTGGGCGGCGGCGAACAACCGCACCTTCAACACCGTCGGATCGCTCGACCGGGCCTTCGAAGCCGTCGTCCTCGACTACACCTGGGGCTACTGGCAGTACAACCTGGAGGCCAACTGCGGCTCGATCCCGGACGCGAAGACCGCGACCGACCAGGAGCTGTGGAACTCGATCGACGAGGTCTCGGGCTTCTCCTTCTACACCGACCAGGGACTGGCGCCCTACACGCCGTACTACTACCAGGCCGGTACGGAGCTGGGCTCGCCCGACGTCGAGCAGCCGCATCTGAAGGGGCTGAGCCGCTACGGCTACCAGCCGCCGCGGAACTTCGTGCCGCGTGACATCCCGATGCGCTTCAAAAAGCACGCCATGAAGGACGTCGACAGCTGGGTCCGTAACAACGCCCGGCAGATGATGTTCGTCAACGGCGGGAACGACCCCTGGAGCGCCGAACCGTTCCGCCTGGGCAAGGGCGCCCGGGACAGCTATGTCTACACGGTGCCCGGCGCGAACCACGGTGCCAACATCGCCCAGCTGCCCGCCGAGCAGCGGGCGGCCGCGACGGCGTCGCTGCTGGAGTGGGCGGGTGTGGCCCCGGCCGCCGTCCAGCAGAACGAGGCCAACGCGAAGCGGCTGACGAAGTTCGACGTCCGCCTCGACAAGCAGGACCTCAAGCAGGAGCGGGCCCTGCGGCGCTGAGCCCCCGGGCAATCGGGCACGTGACCGTCTGACTGCCTGAGCGACGA